>JBOIGK010000411.1:0-6342 GCA_050742695.1 Advenella sp.
GAAGTGGCGATCTTCGAGCCGGTTACCGGAGGTTGATATGATTGCTGTACAGCATGCTGATTTCGATGCCGGACAACTGATTCGCCAGTTGCATGAACGCAGTCAGGGTCAGGCTGGCGCCGTGGCCTCGTTCGTGGGCTATGTGCGCGATTACTCGGCATCGCAGCCGACGCAGGAACTTTTTCTTGAACATTACCCGGGCATGTGCGAGCAGGAACTGGCCGATATTGCACAACAGGCCATGCAGCGCTGGGATATTGTCCAAAGCACCATTGTGCACCGGGTGGGCGCCTTGTCACGCCAGCAACAAATCGTCTTCGTGGGCATTGCCAGCGCCCATCGCGGCGATGCCTTTGCCGCCTGCGAGTACATCATGGATGCGCTCAAAACCCGCGCGCCGTTCTGGAAGCGGGAAACGCTGGCCGACGGCAAGGCATTCTGGGTGCAGGCTCGCAGCAGTGACCAGCAGCGTCTGGAAAAATGGACAGAGCAGCAAGATGATACAGCACAAGCAAAAACACCTGAGCAGGAAGGACATAAATGAAGTCGCTTACGGAAAAAGATAGCAAAGTCGCATTGCATATTGCGATTCTGACCATCCACGACACCCGTACCCAGGAAACCGACAGCTCGGGCCGCTATCTGGCCGAAGCCGTTGCCGGCAGCGGTCACAAAGTAGCGGGACAGGCCATTTGCCCGGATAACCGATACGCCATCCGCAAGCATTTGTCGGACTGGATTTTGAACGAAGACATCCACGCCATTATTACCAATGGCGGCACGGGCATGCGCGACAGGAATGCCACGCTGGCGGCTGTCACGCCGTTGCTCGATACGCAAATCGCCGGCTTTGGCGAGTTGTTCCGCGCCTATTCGTTTGCCGACATTGGCTCGTCGGGCCTGCAATCGAATGCCCTGGGCGGCAAGGCCAACAATACCCTGATCTTCTGCCTGCCGGGCTCGACCGGCGCCTGCCGTCTGGGTTGGGAAAAAATTCTGCGCGAACAATTCGACAGCCATCACCAGCCCTGCAATTTCGCATCAGCTTATGCCAAGCGTGATTAAAAAATGACCACAGGAAACGCCACTATGCTCGATTTTGATACTGCCCAGCAGCGCCTGCTGGATCTGCCCATCGCCGATATTCCCGTGGATACCATCAGCCTGCAACAGGCGCAGGGATACGTGCTTGCACAGGATGTCGTGGCCACGCTGGACATGCCTTCTGCCGACAACAGCTCGATGGATGGTTACGCATTGCGCCTGCAGGACTATGTTCCCGGCACGAGCCTACCCGTGCAACAGCGCGTATTTGCAGGACAGGCGCCGCAGCCGCAGGAAGCCGGGAAAATCTCCCGCATTTTTACCGGTAGCCTGATTCCCGAGGGAGCTGATACGGTCGTTATACAGGAGGTGTGCAGCGAAGAAGACGGACAGGTCACGATCACGCAAGCCCCCGTCAAGAACCAGAATATTCGCCACCAGGGTGAAGACACCCGCGCCGGCAGCGTGTTGCTGGAGCAAGGCACGGTACTGGGCGCCGCCGAAATCGGCCTTATCGCCACCCAGGGCATTGCCACGCTGACGGTCTATCGCCGGCTCAAGGTCGGCATTCTGACGACCGGCGACGAGCTGGTGCCCGTGGGGCAACCACGACAACCATCACAGATTTTCAATTCCAATGCTCCCATGCTGACCGCGCTGTTTCATACCCTGGGTGCACAGGTTGAACATGTTCTGCATGCCATGGACGATATGGATGCGACACGCGAAGCATTAAATACCCTGTTTGCCGACTGCGATCTGGTTATCAGTGTCGGCGGCGTATCGGTGGGTGAAAAGGATCTGGTCAAGCCAGCGCTGGAAGCACTGGGCGCCAGCCTGGATTTCTGGAAGGTGCGCATGAAGCCGGGTAAACCGGTAGCACTGTCCAGCGTAAACAATATCCCTGTGATCTGCCTGCCGGGCAACCCGGTCTCCGCATATACCGTGCTGGCCGTGCTGGTCTCGCCACTGATCCGCAAGCTGCAGGGACGCAAGCAATGCCTGCCCACGCGGATTCAGGCCACACTAAAAACAGACAAAGTTTTTAACGAAACCCGCGATGAATTTCTGCGCGTTCGTATCACCCAGGATGAACAAACCGGGTTGCTCATGGCTGAACCCTACGAACGACAGGGATCCGGCATGAGCTCGTCCCTGCCCTGGGCCAACGCCTTTGCCCGCGTGCCCGCAGTACAGAAATATACCGGGGGCGATCGCGTATGGGTCTACCCCAAGGAAGACTGGATTCGTTAAACAGGGGGCCGCATGGCCCCCTTCGTACTGGTGCTAGTCGATTGCAGGCACGCTGGCCTGGGCAAGTGCCAGTTCCTCTGGCGTATTGACATTCAGAAATGCCTGGGCATGATCAAACACCACCCGCACGGCATACTGTGATTCCAGCCAGGGAAGCACAGCGCGGCGACCGCCTTGCAGGTAGTCCCGCACTGTCGCCAGCAGGGTTGCATGCAGCAGCAGACAGATGGAATGGTCGCGCGCACCGGCATGCGCAAAGGCAATCTGCCCACCCTGGGCCATCAGCGCAGCGTACAAGTGCGCCACATAATCGTCCGGCAGCGCCGGCATATCACATCCGGCCACAACCAGCCACGGCGTCTTTACATGAGGCGCCGCCGCAAGCAGACCGGCCAGCGGGCCCTGGCTGCCATCGAACTCAGCCGGGTCCTGTATGACCTGGCCGTACTGGCGGTACTGCTCCTGATTCTGGTTGGCGCTGATCAGCACGCTGGCCGCTTGTGGCCGCAGTGCCCGCAACACATATTCGATCAGAGGGCGCGCGTGCAGCCGCACCAGCCCTTTGTCCACCCCGCCCAACCGCCGGCCCTGGCCCCCGGCCAGTATCAATGCCGTCACGTCCTGGGGCCGAAGTAGTGCTGGCTGTGGTATGGCTGTCATGCTCAGCCCCCGATATAACTCATTTCTATTTTTTCCCGCTTACCGCTTAGCTGGTCACGCAATTCGGAGTACCGATCGGCCCTGCCCGTCCAGATACCGGCCAGCGCACCGGCAATATCATGGTCCGTTGCGGCAGAGCGCAATAACGCGCGCAAGTCAAAGCCCTGATCTGCGAACAGACAGGTGAACAATTTGCCTTCCGGCGACATGCGCAAACGGGTACAGTCACCACAGAATGCATGCGTCACACTTGTGATAAGGCCCACTTCGCCGCCACCATCTTTGTAGCGCCAGCGCTTTGCCACCTCGCCCGGGTAGTTGGCATGCACAGGCTCCAGCTCGAATCTGGCCTGCAACTGTTGCAGAATTTCCCGGCCGCTAACCACATCTGTCATATCCCAGTGGTTGGTCACGCCGACATCCATAAATTCGATGAATCGCAGAATATGGCCGCTATGGCGGAAATACTCCGCCATCGGCGCGATCTGGTGTTCATTCACACCCTTTTTCACAACCATATTGATCTTGATTGGTGTAATGCCTGCTTGCTGCGCGGCTTCGATACCGGCCAGCACCTGGTCTACATGAATTTTGGTGTCGCTCATCTGCCGGAACAGATCAGGATCCAGCGCGTCCAGGCTGACGGTAATCCGTTCCAGTCCAGCGTCCCGCAATGGCACGGCCAGACGCTGCAGCAGCGTGCCGTTGGTGGTAAGCGCAATATCCAGCGGTTTATCTTCCAGATCCCTGATCTGGGCCAGCATGGCGATCAGGCGGGTCATTTCCTTGCGCAGCAGTGGTTCGCCACCGGTAATGCGCAATTTGTTCACACCCAGTTGGGCAAACAGGCGCGCCATCCGGGTAATTTCTTCAAACGACAGGATCTGGCTGTGCGGCAAAAATACATGATCGCTGCCAAACTGGTCGCGCGGCATACAATACGAGCACCGGAAATTGCATTTGTCGGTGATCGAGATGCGCAAGTCACGCAAGGCACGGCCCAGTTGGTCCACAACGGGCCTGCCGGGTATGTACTCCGCCCGCGGCAGGGGCCGCTGCGCTACCTTGCGAATATCGGAAATAGGAATAATGTTAGTCATTGAAGGCTTCGTCTAATGTCTGGATTTTGCCAGCCTCAGTTGCATCATACCCTACCAGTTGCCCGAGAAATTGCAGATAATCCTGACTGCGCATGAAATGAATGAATTTTTCCACATTGATCTGCTGCAGACTATTGCGGTTCAGAGCGAAAAAATAGCGCTCGCGCACCAGCGGGATAAAGTCCAGGCCGAAACGATGGGCCGCAGTCTGCACGCCGATGCCCACATCGGCCATGCCACTTGCAATATGGGCCGCGATGGCCATGTGCGTGAACTCGCTGTCTTCGAAACCACTGACTGACGACGCCGGGATATTTTCTTCCTGCAACATCAGCCCCACCAGAAAACGCGTACTTGAGCCCGGCTGACGATTCACAAACCGCACATCATCACGCGCCAGATCCCGGACCGACTGGATATTCTTCGGATTGCCCGACTTGACGAACAGCCCGGTGTTCCGAATGGCCAGATGAATCAGCAAATGCGTTTCGCCATTGAGCCAAGGAGAGTACCGGGCCAGGATCGGTTTTTCGAACTTGCCGATAGGCACCTGAAACCCGGCCAGTTCACATTCGTTCTGTTCCAGCGCGGCCAACGCCTCTATCGCCGTGCGGTAGCGCAACTCCAGAATAGGCAGCGGTGAATTCATGCGTTGTGTCAGCCCCTCCACCGCAAAGCCATGGCTGGCATGCAAGCGCACATTGGGCGTATGCTCCGGGATCAGCTTTTCCAGTTCTTCTTGTGATTCGGAGGCCAGACTTTCCAGGGTTGGCGACAGTCGCGCCTGAATGCGCCGGTTGGCCCATACCAGCCGCTTGGCAAACTCGGACAGCTCGGTCCCCTTGCGTCGCTTGGTAATGAGCAGAGGCACCCCGAAAATCTCCTCAAACTGCCGCAGCACGCCCCAGGCGTGACGATAGGAATGCCCACAAGTCTCGCTGGCCGCAACGATATTGCCACTGATATCGATTTCTGCCAGCAAACCCAGCAGCATGGATAGCGACAGGGTTTTACCTTGCTGGGTATCGATGGTCCACTCAGGGTTTATCCTGATCGAAAACGGGTACATAGTGCAATCTCCCTTGGCAATTTCATCACCATTATATGTGTTATTAATTTCATATTGAAAATATATCTGAAGTGGCTACTATTGAGGCTATAAGCACATTTGTCAAATGGGAATTTAACATCCCCGCGCTTTGCGGTGCTGCAGCATTTTATTATGATGCCAATTGCATATTAAACAGGCTCAAACACGTATCGGAGACAGCCATGTCCAAAACGGGCATTTCCTCGCCTTTCATTCAGTCGGTCGATAACAAGATCAGAAAGATGATTCCACTGACACCAGAGACGCCCAATTCGCGCGCCGTGTCAGCCAGCCTGGTCAAACTGGGCAATATGCCGGGCGCACTGTTGCCGGTGTTGCATGATATCCAGGATACACTGGGCTATATCCCGCCTGAGTGCGTCGACCAGATTGGACAGGCTTTGAATTTATCGCGCGCCGAAGTGCATGGTGTCATCACCTTCTACCCCCATTTTCACACCACGCCCAAGGGCGCAGTACATATCGAAGTCTGTCGGGCCGAATCCTGTCAGGCCATGGGCTCAGCAAAGCTTGAAGCCCACATACGCGAGGCCACCGGCTGTGACATGAACAGCACCCGCGCCGATGGCCAGGTGTCTGTAGATGCAGTCTATTGCCTGGGGCTGTGCGCACAGTCGCCCAATATCATGATCAACGGCGAACCCTGTGCGCATGTCACGCCGCAAGCGTTCGATGAACTGTATCGCGAACACACGGAGGCCGTCTCTGTATGACTATTCGAATCTTCATCCCCGCTGATGCTGCGGCCATTGCCGCTGGCGCCGAACGTGTGGTGGCAGCCATCAGCAAAGAGGCGGCGCAGCGCAATCAGGACATTACCGTGGTGCGCAACGGCTCGCGCGGGCTACTGTGGCTTGAACCCTTGATCGAAGTACAGACCGAAAATGGCCGCGTGGCCTATGGCCCGGTCAAGGCCAGCGATGTGCCGTCCCTGTTCGACGCCAATTTCCTGCAAGGCGGCCAGCATGCATTGGCCCACGGCCTCACCGAAGACATTCCTTTTCTGAAAAAACAGGAACGCCTGACCTTTGCGCGCGTCGGTATTACCGATCCGCTTTCTGTCTCAGACTACATGGCACACGACGGTTTTGCGGGCCTGAAAAAAGCCCTCACCATGGCCCCGGCCGATATCGTGCAGCAAGTGACCGATTCCGGCCTGCGTGGACGAGGCGG
>JBOIGK010000412.1:0-4481 GCA_050742695.1 Advenella sp.
ATCGTTGTCTGCGCCGGCACAGGCAGCCGGGCCATCGCCCGCATGCTGGGCGATACTATGAATGTGTATCCGGTAAAAGGCTATTCCATCAGCGTTCATCTGGACGACGCGGCCAGTCTGGCCGCCACGCCCCGGGTCAGCCTGCTGGATGAGGACGCCAAAATCGTCACCAGCTTTCTGGGCGATCGCTTCCGCGTGGCGGGTACCGCCGAATTCAATGGCTTTAACAAGGACATCCGCGCAGACCGGGTACAGCCCCTGGTGGACTGGACTCGTCGCCTGTTTCCCGAGATCTCCACCCGGCGCGTGGTGCCCTGGTGCGGCCTGCGCCCGATGATGCCCGATATGATGCCGCGCGTTTGCCGCGGACGCAAACCCGGCGTGTTCTATAACACCGGACACGGGCATCTGGGATGGACATTGTCTGCTGTCACCGCCCAAATGCTGGGCCAATTGGTGGAAGCATCAACGCAAAATCCCACATTACAGCCGGCGTATTAAAACACAATTTGAGCGTGCGATATGCAGATCACCTGAACTTGCATATCGCCGCACTTACACCAGTATTTTTTCCAGAAAATCGCGGGCCCGCTCACTTTGAGCACGATTGAAGAACGCATCCTTGTCCGATTTTTCGACAATGGAGCCCGCGTCCATGAAAACCACCTTGTCGGCAACCTGCCTGGCAAATCCCATTTCATGCGTCACGCACAGCATGGTCATGCCTTCCCTGGCCAGCTCCACCATGACGTCCAGCACTTCGTTGACCATTTCCGGGTCCAATGCCGATGTCGGCTCATCAAATAGCATGACTTCCGGATCCATACACAGCGCGCGCGCAATCGCCACGCGCTGTTGCTGTCCACCCGAAAGCTGCCCCGGATGTTTGCTGGCGTGCGCTTGCAGGCCCACCCGTTTGAGCAACGCGCTGGCCTTCTCTGTCGCGTCAGCCCTGGTACGTCCCAGGACCTTTTCCTGCGCTATGGTCAAATTTTCCAGTACGGTTAGATGGGGAAACAGTTCGAAATGCTGAAAGACCATGCCGATCCGAGTGCGCAGCAGATTCATATCCGAACCGTTGGCCTGGATCAGATGCTCCTTGAAATAGATCTGCCCTTCCTGATAGGGCTCCAATCCGTTGATGGTTTTGATCAAGGTGGACTTTCCCGAGCCAGACGGCCCACAAAACACGACGACCTCGCCCTTATTGACCGTTACGCTGCAATCTTTCAGTGCCTGAAATTTGCCATACCATTTGGATACATTCTTAAGTTCAATCATACTTCACTCTTTTTTTGGACGAGTTTGACAATTATTGTGGCGACCGAGCAAATGACCCAATAGGTCACGCCCGCAAACAACAGCATTTGAATCAGCGTGCCATCGCGTTCACCCACGCTTTTGGCCCGGCTAAAGAAGTCGCCCAGCGCGATGACATAAACCAACGACGTGTCCTGGAATATCACAATGCATTGGGTCAGGGTAATCGGCAGCATCTTGCGCAGAGCCTGAGGCAGAATGATCAGGCGCATGGACTGTGCCCAGTTCATGCCCAAAGCCTTGGCCGCATTGAACTGCCCGGCCGGCAGACTCTGAATTCCGGCACGAATGATTTCGCAGAAAAACGCCGCTTCCAGCAGGGAGAAAGCCACCATCGCAGAGATAAGGCGAATGTCTACGCTTGGCGAAATGCTCAATACTGACTTGAGCACCTGCGGCACAATCAGAAAGAACCAAAGCAACAGCATCACAAGCGGAATAGAACGAAACAACGAGACGTACGTTTTTGCCAGCCAATTCAGAACCGGTGCCCTGACAACACTCATTGCAGCAAGCACCACCCCCAGACCCAGGCCTGCCACAATCGCGACAACCGTGACCTGGAGCGTTAGCCACATGCCTGTCATTAATAAGCCACGAGACTGCACAATCATGTTCCAGTCAATATCAAACATATCAGTCTCCCAGTAAGCCAGGAATATGACTTCGGTTTTTGATGAAACCCATCAGCCGAATAATCACAAAATTGATCAGCATATACGCCAACGTTACGCAGATGAACGACTCATAAGGCTGCGCTGTATAGTCCACCAGTTGACGGGCCTGACCGGACAACTCCAGCAAGCCGATGGTGGATGCAACCGCCGAGTTCTTTGAAATAATCAAAAATTCCGATGTCAGCGGTGGGATAATGGTGCGGTAGGTGACGGGCATGAGGATATAGCGGTAGGTCTGAAATAATGTAAAACCCAGTGCCAGCCCGGCGCTTTTCTGGCTCCGTGGCAATCCCTGTATGCCGGCGCGTATCTGCTCACAAATACGCGATCCCGTGTACACGCCAAGCGACAATACCGAGACCACAAAAAACTGCACCGACGGATCCAGATTTTTGATCCAGTCCCCAACAGATACGGGTAACATTTCCGGCACGACAAAATACCAGATGAAAAACTGGACGATCAGCGGCACGTTCCGGAACACCGACACATAGGCAGTCCCGATAAATGCCAGCACCTTGTTGGGCAGCGTGCGCATGACGCCGAACACAGACCCCAGGATCAACGCCAGTATCCAGGCAAAAGCCGTCAGAAGAACGGTATTGACCAGGCCAATGCCCAGCCACCCCATATAGGTTGTGTTTTCACCGGTGGCCACCTGCTCAAGCAGAAAGCCCCAGTTCCATTTGTAATCCATTGATAACACCACGGTAAAACGCGGTCACGCCGCGTGATTCATTGCACAAAGAACAGCCGCCTGCTTCAGGATGCCGGCTGGTCACTAGGCTGAGCGAACAGTTTTTTCATTCCCTCGGACATCTCGAACTCCAGATTGATGTTCTTGGGAGGAATCGGCGTCTCAAACCACTTGTGATAAATCTGCGCGGCCTGACCCGACCTTTCGGCTTCGGCAATGACCTCATCCAACACCTTTTTGATTCCCGCATCGTCTTTGCGCACCATGCAGCCGTACGATTCATAGGATTGCGGCGTACCGGTAATCACGTAGTCATGCGGGTTGGCGACTTTCGCCCGCTCCCCGGCAAGCAGCGCGTCGTCCATCATCATGGCTTTGGCACGCCCGGTTGACAGCGTCAGGAAAGATTCGCTGTGGTCCTTGGCACTGATAATGCGCATGCCCAATTTCTTTTCCACATTCAATTTGCGCAACAGTATCTCTGAGGTGGTGCCGGCGCCCACCACCACGGTCTGCTCTTTCAGATCTGCAAAATCCTTGATGCCGGAATCCTTCTTGGCTAGCAATCGGGTACCGACTTGAAAAATGCTATTCGAAAAGGTGACCTGCTTGCCACGCGATTCATTATTGGTCGTGGTGGTGCATTCGAAATCGATCGTGCCATTTTGCAGCAGCGAAATACGATTTTGCGAGGTGATCGGAATCATCCGCACATTAAGCCCAGGATTGGCGGTCACGGCTTTGATTTTTTCCAGAATAAGCTGGGTAAAATCCATGGAATAACCGATAGGCTTCTGATCCGAATCGTAATAGGAAAACGGAATGGAAGCTTCGCGATAACCAACCACGACAACACCATCGTCCTTGATTTTCTTGAGTGTCCCGTCCAATGTTTCCTGCGCGCCCGCCAAGCTCACAAACGAGCCTGACAAAATGCCCGCGACGGCGATACTGATGACTGTTTTAACCTGCTTGACCAACATGCTCATGATTTGCTCCTTGTTCTGATATGGATTTAACCGACGATATGGGATACATCAATGACATACAGCTGCCGCTCGGATTCGTGTACTGAATCGATGCAGACTTGCCGGCCATCGCGGCTCCAGCGCGGATGCAAGTCACATCGGTTAACTTTCTTCAATACAGGATCCGTATAAAAACTACCCAGCTTATGACAAACGCCATTATCCATGTCGAACAGGATCAACAGTCGTTCATTGGTTTCCGAATCTGGATAAGTATCGCTCAGCAGCCAGCGCTTGTTGACCGGGGAATAAGTCATATGACCGTTCTCTGTCAGAATATCTCTGCCCACGACTTGCACCGTTGCCGCATCCTCATCCCCGTAAAGATGGTAATGGATCTTTCCCTGATGCGGACTCCAGACAATGATCCGCTGGTCATCACACCATAAGGGATGTGATATCTGATACTCGGATTTTTCGTAATCAAAAGTACCCACCGCATTTGGATCGAAATCGGCCGCCAGTTGCGGCAATGGATGATCAGAGTCCTCCAGCAGTCGCAGATTGGCCCCATCCGGATCCATGGTAATGAGCCGATGCAGAAAGCAGGTCTCGTCTTCTACGCGCTCGGTCCAGCGATGCAGGAACAGCACACGGCTGGAGGACGGATTGATTTCCACGTGGGAGATCCAGTGGATGGCTTTCTCCATGGATTGAACCGGATGAAACTGGCTCAATTGCGATAGGCTGACAACAAGCCTGTACCCGCCCGTGTCCAGATCCAGATGGTAAATACCGTCATCGGCGGGTGCCCTGGGC
>JBOIGK010000413.1:0-2278 GCA_050742695.1 Advenella sp.
AACAGGTCCTGCAGCCCGCGGTTAGCGGCCATGCCTGGCAGTAGCAGAAAGCCTTCCACACCCACGCGATAGTTCACCGTGACAAAAATAATGTCTTTATGCGCAAAGTGAGAGCCGTCATACAGCGGATCGTTGGCATCGCAACGCATAAATCCGCCGCCAGGTATCCATACCATTACAGGCAGTCCACCCGTTTTCAAAGACGATTCCGGCGCCCAGATATTCAGGTTCAGGCAATCAATGTTGCCATATATGTTCTCCGGGTTCGGACTACGCGCCGGTTGAACCGGTGGCGCCGCGAACTTGCGCGCGTCCATGAGCGCAGAGGTTTCTTCTAAAGGCTGGGGCGGGGCAAAGCGTGTGGCGGTGGTGCATGCACGGGCATAACGCAAGCCTCGAAAAACGCATAGCCCATGATGGACAACGCCACGCACAGTGCCTACGTTTGTACTAATGTCCTGGGTCGTCAGGTGAGAGTGATCGGTCATATTTAGTCTACGGTCAGATTCAGACTTTTGATCAGGGGACGCCAGACATCGGAATCCGCTTTGGCGCGGTCGATTACGTCGGTCCCTGAAGTGGCGATCGCCTTGGCGTTCATTTGCGCAAAGCGCTTTACATAGGCCGGGTCCTGGATGCATTGGCTGGCGGCTTGATTCAATGTTTGAACAATAGGCGCTGGCGTATTTTTGATGGCAACCAGGCCGATCCATGACCCACGGGCCAGTTCCTGGTCGCCCAACAGTTCGGCAATGGTAGGCACGTCAGGAAACGCAGGTGACCGTGCGCCATCAAAGACCGCCAACGGCACAAGCTTACCCGCTTTTATCTGCGGCAATGCGGTGCCCGACACCAATGTCATGATATCGATCTGATTGCCGATAAGTGCCGTGGCCCCTGCAGACTCACCCGTAAATGGGACATGTGTGCCTGGCACTTTCAATCGTTCCAGCAGTGCGGTGGTGAGCAAATGGGCGGGGCTCCCCTTGCCTGGCGAGCCGAACTTGGCGCCGCCATCCTTGTCTGCAAATTTCACGGCCAAATCGCCAAGCACCTTCACGCCGGAATTCAGAGACGCCGTTAGCACCAGCGGTGACGTACCGAAAACAGTTACACCCGTAAAGTCGGCTTGCGGATCGTAGGGCATCTTTTTGTACACATAAGGAGTAATGGTCATCTGCGACATGCCGATTGTCATTAACGTGTAGCCATTGGCCGGTTGCCCTTTCAGATAATTGATGGCCAGAATGCCATTTGCACCCGCTTTGTTTTGCACAACGACAGGCTGCTTAAGCTGTTTTGCCAGACAATCGGCCAGAACACGTGTCATCGCGTCTGAGCCGCTACCCGGCGGCTGCTGTGCCACTATTGTGATCGGCGACTCGGGATAGGCGGCAAAGGCCGAGCCGGAAACACCGATTGTTAAGGCAGTAAATAGGGTATTCAAATACGAGGTGGCCTGTTTGCACGGCATGAATGTCTCCTGACGGAAGATTGCTTTTCTAAGGTTTTTTTTGGGGGGGGCTGCAGATTTTGGTTGTACGGCTATAGTGCGTTTTGGCTGTAACATCGCTGCGCGATCAGCTCTGCCAGGCAATCGAGTTGTTCCTGGGTTCCCGCATGTGCAGCAGCGAACATTTCCAATAACCCCAGGCCACGCAACGTGGAGAACACCAGGTTGATGAAAGCACCTAGTGCGGGATCGTTGGCCAGTTCAGGAAATATTGTCGGGAAAGTAGCGTGCAGGCGCATTTGCAGGACTTTGCGTAGCTCTGATATATGTGCCAGCAGTACAGGCTGGTTACGGCAACTAAGATACGTTGCCCAGGCCGAGATAAAACGTGGCTGTTTATAAAACAGTGTCCACAAATTGGAGACGAAGGTTTGTGCACGCTTGTCGATCGGCATGTCAACAGGGGGCCAGAATTTTCCGGCGTCAATGTTCTCGTCAACCAGGGTGGCAAGCACATGCATCATGAGCGTTGCCTTGGATTGGAAATGATGCTGGATCGCGCCCGGTGTGACGCCTGCCTCACGGGCAATTTCCTGCATGGATGCGGCCTCTGGTCCCCTGTCAGAGATAATGCGGATCGCCGCGAGGATCACGTCCTGCTGCGTGGTTTTGCTGCGGTCCGCCTGCCGGCGGCGCGAAGAAGTAGAAGAGGGGGACATAGATTGTTTTCATTTACATTATGGTCATATTGTAAATGTACTGATGATATCTGCAATGCGGGTTTTCCAGAGCAGTACGCTGCAAAAGTGCAGCTCAGGCGTTAAC
>JBOIGK010000414.1:0-4454 GCA_050742695.1 Advenella sp.
CATCCAGTTCCCCTTGCAACAAGCGCTGGTAAAGCACGGTGGAGGCTGCCGGTTCTATCAGGATCTTGGTACCTTCATATTTGCCAAGCCATTTTCTCAGCATGCCTGGAAGCATGCCCTTGACGACTGATGGCGTGGCGCCAAGCGTTAGCGGACCGGCCGGCATCGCGGTATTGCTGGCCAGCGAATTGTAGTTTTTTACTTCAGCCAGCACCAGCTTGGCCAGGCGCAATGCCTAGGTGCCCGCCTCGGTTGGCATCATGGTGCGGCCCACGCGCTTGATCAGCGCCGTGCCGACGTCGGCTTCCAGCGCCCTGAGCCTGAGCGATACGGCGGTGGGCGTCAAATCCAGTTGCCTGGCCGCCGCAGCGACGGATCCCAGCTCGACGACCTGCACGAAGCTTTCCAGAAATCTGGTGTCCACATCTGTCCTTTCACTTGTAATAAAACGCAAACCCGATCCAGGTGAGCCGGGGCCTTAAAAGCCAGTTTTTGTTATTTCTAAACCCAGCAAAACAATATTGTTCTTTTGTTACGAACTTCCAATAATAGCATTATGTGTTCACTTCATTTCACTCGCCATCAACTGTAAAAAGGATCCTATGCCAATTATCGAATCGATACAGGTATGCGCGCCGGTCGTGCCACTTGATAAAGTCACCTCGTTTTCCAACCGCACCGTGAGCGCGCGCCATTACGGCCTGGTCAAAGTGACCTCGACCGACGGGGTTACGGGCATTGGATTTTGCTACGTCGGCAGCGCCGGTGGCCCGCTTTTTACCCAGGCAGTCAGTCAGTTGCTGGCGCCAGTATTGATCGGGCAGGACTCCTATGCGGTGGAGGGGCTGTGGCAGACAATGTACCAGGAGTCGTTGTTGCAAGGCAGGTCCGGCACCGTAATGCGCGCGCTCAGCGCGCTTGATATTGCACTGTGGGATCTGAATGCGAAAACCCATCAGATCCCCCTGCATAAATATCTTGGCGCTGTCGCCCTGGAGCAGGTGCCGGCCTACGCCAGCGGTGGCTATTATCTGGACGGCAAGACGCCCGGGCATCTGGGTGAAGAAATGGCAAGTTACGTCGCCAAGGGATTCAAGGCGGTGAAAATGAAATCCGGACGCCTGTCGCCCAAAGAAGAAGAACAGCGCTTGAAGGCAGCGCGCGAAGCGGTAGGACCCGACGTTGAGCTGATGATGGATATGAATAATGCCTGGTATGACACCACCCAGGCCATGCAGTATGTCAGGCGCTTCGAACAATACGACCCTTATTTTATCGAAGAACCCTTCTTGCCGGACGACCTGGAAAACCACGCCCGTCTGGCCCGCATGACGCATATACCCATAGCCACTGCCGAGATTGGCTATGGCCGTTGGTACCACAAGGCCTTGATGGACCAGGGCGCGGCTGCGATCCTGCAAACCGATGCGGCGGTTTGCGGCGGCATCACAGAATGGCGCAGAATTGCCCAGACTGCGGCCAGTTTCGGCCTGGTCATGTGCCCGCACTGGTTTCATGACCTGCATGCACCACTGGTTGCCAGCACGCCCAACGCCCGCTACGTGGAGTACTTCTGGGACGACCAGGTGCTTAACTTCCGGCGTCTGGTAGACCGGCAGTTATCGCACAAGGATGGTCATGTCATCCTGCACCAGGAGCCCGGCCTGGGCTTCGGATTCGATGAAAAATACCTGGCCAGCCTGGCCAAATGGGAATTAATAAAAAAGTAATAAGGAATGAATGGGCAAGCAACACAGAAGTAATCAGACAGAAGTGGCCCGGGAGATCACCAGATAACGAGTCAGAGCAGACAGCAGCATTTTCGCAAAATGGCCGTACACGTTCCAAGGAGACAAACGTGAACAAAATTCAATATGCAATTGCAGCAACGACGTTAGTGGTGGCATCTTTTCCCGGTTTTGTCTGCGCACAGGATACGTGGCCGAACAAGGCGATTACCTATGTTGTACCGTTCCCGGCAGGCAGCAATACCGATGTCCTGGGCCGTATCATTGCCGACGAACTGGGCAAGCGGCTGAAGGTGCCGGTGGTGATAGAGAACAAACCTGCCGCCACCGGCATGATCGGCTCGACCTACGTAGCCAGGGCCAAAGCCGACGGTTATACCATCATGGGCGGCAGCATCGCCTCGCATGCGATCAATGCCGGCCTATTTCCGAATATGCAATATGATCCCGCCGGGGACTTCAAGCCCATTACGATTATCGGTTTCAATGCCAATACGCTGGTGGTATCCAACAAAAGCCCGTTCACCGACCTCAAGACGATTATCGCGGCGGCCAGGGACAAGCCGGACACCATCACCTACGCATCTTCGGGAATTGGGACGACACAACATTTGTCCGGCGTACTTTTCGGCCAGCAAGCCAATATCAAAGTCGTACACGTCCCTTATGGCGGCAAGGCAGCACTACCGGATGTAATGGGCGGGCAGGTAAGCATGATGTTCGAAGGACCAACCGTCATCCCTCATGTACAGCAAAAAACAGTCAGAGCCCTGGCGGTCACGTCCACAACCCGACTGGCCGGCTTGCCTGATGTGCCAACCATGAAGGAGCTGGGATTGCCCGACTACGAGATGCGTTCATGGCAAGCCATTTTCGCCCCCAAAGGCACGCCCGACCCCATCGTAGAAAAGCTATACTCACATATCAAAGCCATTCTGGACACCCCGCAGATCCGCAAAAAACTTGACACCATGGGTGTTGAGCCCTCAGGCATGCCGCCCGCCGAGTTTGCTGATTTTCAAAAGCAGGAAATAGAAAAATGGCGCACAGTCATCAAAAGTGCGAATATCAAGATTCAATGATCGCACGCCTCCCGTGTCCTGTCAGACCCGGGTTTTACAACCACACCCCCAACAGGAGACATGATGTCCGATCGAATAAAAGGTGTACTCTCCCCCGTCGTGACCCCATTTAGGGAAGACGCGACTGTAGATCTCCCGCGCTTTACCGAACAATGCAAATGGCTGCAAGCCAATCAGATCGGCCTGGCCTTTCTGGGCACCAACTCTGAAGCAAATTCGATTTCACCCGATGAACGCATCGCCATGATTGACGCTGTCATTGATGCCGGGCTGGATCCCAAAGGGATGATGCCTGGCACCGGCAGCTGCGATCTGCCTACCACCGTGCGCCTGACCCGGCACGCTGTCGAAAACGGCTGCGCCGGCGTGCTGATGCTACCGCCCTTCTATTACAAAGGGGTATCCGACGAAGGCCTGTACCGTTACTTCTCTGAGGTTATCCAGCAGGTTGGCAATGACCAGCTTAGAGTCTACCTGTATCATATCCCGCCGGTTGCGCAGGTGGGCATCAGCCTGCCCCTGATCGAGCGGCTGCTGAAATCTTATCCATCCGTTGTTGCTGGTGTCAAAGACTCCTCCGGAGACTGGGACAATACCCAGGCCATGCTGACGCAGTTCGCACCAGAGGGCTTTGACGTCTTTGCAGGCAGCGAAACCTTTCTGCTGCAGACGCTGCGCGGCGGTGGCGCCGGCTGCATCAGCGCCACCGCCAATGTAAATGCGCCAGCCATTCATGCCTTGTACAACAGCTGGCAAGGCCCCGACGCCGATAACCAGCAAAGGGATCTGGATAAAATCCGCCAAATATTCCAAAGCTATCCGATGATACCTGCGCTCAAATCAGCCATCGCTCATTGGAGTGCAAATCCGTCCTGGACCCGTGTACGTGCACCGTTGGTTCAATTGGAGCCGCAGCAGCACCCTAATCTGATTGAGCAATTGCAAGCGGCCGGCTTCAGCATATCAGGCCTGGGAACATGATAGGCGCCTGACGCAATACGAAGTCAACCTGCGTCGGAGGCTCCAAGAAACAGACAGGCTTGTCGGCAAGCGTCAAGCCTGTCGTTGATTCGTCTGGACAGAGCTTTCGGCGAGCAAAGTGGCGCGTGCCCTGGTCGCGCTGTTGGTAAACAGGCGCGGACCAGGTGGCGATCATCAACTGACTTCAGCGACCGAGGTACGAGGCGGGGTCTGCTCGTGAAAGCCTTTGGTCAGTTCCAGCGCCTGTCGCTCGAACAACCGCCGATACAAGCCGCCTTCGAGCCGGATCAAGGCTTCATGCCTGCCCTCTTCAATGACCTTACCCTTTTCCAGCACCAGCAATCGATCCAGCGTGCGAACCGTGGATAACCGGTGGGCAATGACAAGCGTGGTACGGCCAACCATCAGGCGTTCCATCGCCCGTTGAATGAGCACTTCGCTTTCACTATCCAGGCTGGCCGTTGCCTCATCCAGGATCAGGATCGGACAATCGGCAAGAAAAGCGCGTGCAATGGCAATACGCTGACGTTCGCCACCGGACAATTTGACCCCTCTTTCTCCGACCAGCGTTGCATACCCTTTGGGCAAGGTGGTAATAAAGTCATGGGCACTGGCCAGCCTTGCAGCCATCTCAATCTCGGCC
>JBOIGK010000415.1:0-5461 GCA_050742695.1 Advenella sp.
TCAAAGCAGGCATCAACCACAATTGAAGGGCTGAGCGTTCCGGCACGATACGCCTGTGTTAATGCCGTGGCATCCATTTTCCAGATTTCATCATTCATCATTTTCTATCTCCCAGATTTTTCGGGTAACCACAACACCAGATCAGGGAACAAAATCAGCAAAATCGTGAACAGGATCATGATCACCACATAAGGCAGGGAACCATAGACCACATCACGAAACGGCCCGCCGTCCTTACGAATGCCATGCACCACGTACAGGTTCATCCCCACCGGCGGCGTTATCATGCCCAGCTCGCACATCAACACGATAAATATGCCGAACCACACAGGGTCAAGACCCGCGGCAACAACAATAGGCAACACCACTGGCACCGTTAATACTTGCATGGACAGGACATCCATGAACATACCGAGCAAGAGGTAAAACACAATCAGTGCCAGCAGCAGTCCTGTCGAGGACAGGCCAAGCGAGGCCACCCATTCGCTCATGGCCTGTGCGGTTCCACCCAAAGCCAGCGTAACGTTAAGCATAAAGGCCGCTACGACGATCAAGAGAATCATGCCGCTAGTCTTGGCGGTCTGCCGAAAGCACGTATCCAGAAACGCCCAGCTCAACCGCCCCTCGGCCACCACGAAGCCCAGCGACACAACGACACCAAGCGCGGCCGACTCCGTCGGCGTAGCAATACCCAGATAGATCGATCCCATGACAACACCCAAGATAATCAAAGGCGGCAAGAGATGTCGTGTAAGTCTGAGCTTTTCCGCCAGCGGCACGGCAGGTTCTTGCGCCTGGCCTTCATCGCGATCCAACAGTGCCTGTCCGGCAATAAACAGCATGAAAAACGCAGTCAACAGTATCCCCGGCACAATGCCGGCCAGAAACAGCTTGCCCACAGAAGTCTCTGCCATCGAGCCGTAAATCAACATATTGACGCTGGGTGGAATCAGAATGCCTAGCGTTCCACCCGCCGCCAGTGAACCCAGCGTCCGGCTGGGCCGGTAGCCGCGTTGATCCAATGCCGGCAGCGCCACCGTACCTATGGTGGCGGCCGTGGCCACCGAAGAACCCGACGTGGCGGCAAATAAGGCACATGCCCCAATATTCGTATGCAGCAGGCCGCCCGGCAGCCGAACAAACCAGACCGCCAAGGCCAGGAACATCTTATCGGCCAGACCACTACGCAACAGCAATTCTCCCAACAGGATAAACAGTGGAATCGCCGTCAACACATTTTCATTGAGCACGCTCCAGGCGGCGGGGCCCATTGATTGCATCAACGGCCAGCCGAACAGCATTGCACCGCCGGCGACGCCCACAAGCACCATGGCCACCGCCACCGGTATGCTGAAGAACAGGAGTCCCAGCATGGAAACAAAACCAATCAATATAGCACCACTGCTCATACCGCCTCCTTGAGAGTAACGCCACTATTTGAATCTCGCTGCGCAGCGTCACCCAGTTCCTCGTGCAGGTCTTCTTGCACACTTTTGGGATCGAATCGGCCCGATAATGCTCGCCACTTTCCGGTAAACACAAGCAGACTGGCCTTCAAGGCCATGCCTGCCGTCGCACAGGCGAACAGCACCAGGGCGGAGTACCACAGAGTTTGCGGATAAATCATCGGAGTGGCCCAGGGGGTGGGTGCGACGCTACCGTAAGTGAGTGTATCCTCGATAACGAAGTAGCCCACATAGGCCAGAAATATTCCGAATACCGCCATCGAGACCGCCGCGACCCAATCGAGCAAAGCGCGCCAGCGCGGCCCCAGACGCTGGTGCACGAAATCGATCCGAATATGTCCGCGGTCGACCAGGGCGACGGTGAAAGACAAAGCTGCTCCAATGGCCAGGATATAGCCACCCAGTTCATCAACCCCTTCAAAGGAAAAACCGATGGTTTTCCGGGCCACGGTATCGATCGCCACAAAAAACGACAGCGCCAACATTGAAATGCCGAACAGGCGGCTGGCCAGATTAGCAAATTGCTGCATATTCATACTCCCATAACCGGCGCGTCTTCGACGGCCGGTGAACTTAAAGATCGCTGCCGTGCAGGCATACGACTACAAGCCCAACGCAGCACCCACCGTAGACTTCCACTGCGACGAGCATTGCGCAAAAACCTTGTCGCACATGGACGACCAGACAGGCAAAGCAATGTTCTTGAGCGCGTTCTGCATGGTTGCCTTATCTTCCTGTGACACAGGCACCAGTTTCAGGTCATACTTTTTGACTGTCTTGCATGGCTCCTGGCCAACATTGCATCGCACTGCATCCTGGAAAATTTCCTCTGAATACGCCCAGATATCATTGGTTAGTTTGGTAAATGCCGCCTGCAGCTTGTCCTGCTGTTCTTTGGGAAACTTATCCCAGGTTTTCATATTGATGCCATAACCTTGCACTGCAATTTGAAAGCCAATGGGCAACATATAGTTCGTTTCCTCAGGCCAACCGGCTGTATTGGCTGAGCTGGGGCCGGTGATCGCGCAATCGATCACACCACGAGCCAGCGACTGCTGTACTTCGGCAAAGCCAACCGTCACCGGTGTGCCACCGACTGACGATACGAAGTTGGCCAGACTTTGGTCATAGACGCGTACTTTATGGCCCTTGAGGTCTGCCAACTTCTTGATTTCGGGCTTACAAAACAGCACCTGTGGTCCAAAAGGCCAGACGCCGAGCAGCTTGACATTGAATTTTTCCTGCAATTGCTTGTCTACCACAGGCGTAAACGCATCAATCGTCTTGCGCGCAGTTGCGTAATCAGGATTTTGTCCCACCAAGTCCAGCCCGAGTATCGTCGGCTCGTCGCGCGAGACCTGTGACATACGCAGCGACACAATGTCGAATAACCCGCTTTTGAGTATGCGCAACTGCTCGGTGTCCTTAATCCCCGTGGCTTCGACCGACGTGAAATCGGCGTGTATGTCCAGTCCGGTCCTTTCAGCCAGCGCTTTAAAAAATGGCGCCTCGTAATTTTTCAGAATCAACCCAGTTGATGTGGGCTGGCCCATCACCTTAAGCTTGATGGTCTCCGCTTGCGAGGGCATAGCAGCCAGACCGCCCACAGCCAATGCCGCGATCAACACTAACTTTAAGTTTTGCACTGTTTTTTCTCCACGTAGAGGTTGGAGCTGCGAGATCTCAATGATTCGAGCGCAACTGGTAAAACTCTATTTAAGCAAGACCTGTGCCAGCCTGAAGACCGACTGTTCGCAAAATAATGGAGCACAATTGACGGTGCATTGCTTCCTCATGGGTACCGGTGGCAGACTGCACCATAACTTGCGGATGGTTCCGCACCAATAAGGGGAAACAACATAATATTGGACATTCTTACCCTATCATTGCTACTATAAACCGCATGCAAACGCCCTGTTTTTGAATGGAGTGATCATGCAGTTGTGTCTTGCCCCCCTGCAGGAGATAGCCCCAGCCGGCTTTCAATTGCCTGCCAATGCCTGCGATACCCACGCTCATGTCGTGTCCGACGATACCGATGCGTATCCCTTTGTCCCCAATCGAAGCTATACCCCGCCCGGGGCTCCTGAATCCCGCTATTTATCCATGCTAGAACGCACTGGCATGCAACGCGGCGTGCTCATTCAAATCAGCGTCTATGGTGATGACAATCGCTATATGCTGGAGGTATTGAAACGGCATCCAGACAGGTTGCGGGGCATTGCCGTTGTGCGCGACGATGTCACACACGCACAATTGCAACAGATGCACGAGGCAGGTGTCAGGGGCCTGCGCATCAATGTGCTTTTTGGCGGCGGGACCGGCTTTGACGCCATGGAAAATCTTGCCCGCAAGATCGCCGATTTCGGCTGGCATATGCAGTTTCTGATGGATGCCCGCCAATTACCCGAGCTACTGCCAAGGCTCAAGCAACTACCTGTGCCCGGTGTCATTGATCATATGGGTCATATGCCTGTCTCTGCAGGTATAGATCACCCCGGTTTCCGGGCCATGCAGGAATTGATAGAAAAACATGACTGGTGGGTGAAACTGTCGGGCGCGTATCGTATCAGTGACGATTTTCCGGAATTTGCCGATGTGGTGCCGTGGGCTCAGGCCCTCATCAAAACAAATGAAAACCGCATGCTGTGGGGAAGCGACTGGCCTCACGTTTCCATTCCCAGAATGCCAAATACCGGCCTGCTTCTGGCGCAGCTTGAAAAATGGGCACCCCAGGCCCGCCAGCGCCACAAAATTCTGGTAGACAACCCTGCCGCCCTTTACGGATTTAGACTCTGAATATGTGCTCACAGCCCGAAAGGCTGTGTCTATGCCGCACCTGATCGTCAAGATATAGTCTCAACGGAGAAGCGAGATGAATTGGTATAAGCAATTGAATCGGACAGAGAAAAACACATTTATCGCCGCATTTGGCGGATGGGCAACCGACGCCTTCGACTTCATGGTGTTCACATTTGTCATTAGCGCCATTATCCAGCTTTGGGGTATCAGCAATGCAGAGGCAGGTATTCTGGGCACCATCACGTTGTTGTTTTCGGCAATCGGTGGCTGGGGCGCCGGTATCCTGGCCGACCGCTATGGCCGGGTGCGCATCCTGCAAATTACCATTCTCTGGTTCTCGGTATGTACAGTGCTGATCGGTTTTGCACAAAATTTTGAACAGTTTTTTATATTGCGGGCGCTGCAAGGGCTGGGTTTTGGCGGCGAATGGGCAGTGGGATCCGTTCTGATGGGGGAAATTATCCGGGCAGAGCATCGCGGCAAGGCCGTGGGAACGGTTCAAAGCGGCTGGGCCATCGGCTGGGGCGTCGCCGCACTGGTCTACACGCTTATGTTCTCTATTTTGCCCGTTGAATGGGCCTGGCGCAGCCTGTTCTGGATCGGTGTATTACCAGCACTGCTGGTGCTGTTTATTCGTCGCCACGTTCCCGAGCCGGAAATTTTCAAGAAAAAGGTACTTGAGCAGAAAAATGTATCCAATATTTGGGGAATCTTCGCCCCAGGTGTTATCAAAACCACCCTGCTTACCGCCCTGCTCTGCACCGGGGTGCAAGGCGGTTACTATGCCATCACCACCTGGCTGCCTACCTTTTTGAAAACTGAAAGACATCTGTCTATTGTTGGCACGGGTGGCTATCTACTGGTCATTATCGCAGGGTCGTTTTGCGGATATATTGCTGGCGCGTACTTTGCCGACCGGTTCGGGCGCAAGGCCAATCTGATCCTGTTTTCCGTACTCTCGGGAGTTTGCATCTATCTATATACCGCGCTCGCCCTTAGCAATACACAGATGCTGATACTGGGCTTTCCACTGGGTTTTGCCGCCTCGGGCATCTTCAGCGGCATTGGCGCCTACCTGACCGAACTGTATCCGTCCGCTATCCGCGCCAACGGCCAGGGCTTCTCCTATAACTTCGGACGTGGTGTGGGCGCCCTTTTTCCGGGGCTCGTGGGCTATCTGAGTCAATCCATGG
>JBOIGK010000416.1:0-2271 GCA_050742695.1 Advenella sp.
ACAATCAACAGTTTGTCGTCGCCCACGGCGTACATATCACGGACTTTGCCGCGTGCCAGCAGTGGCAGGGACTGAATATCAGATTGAAGAAGCGCAGATGTCACCGGAAATCCTTTGCAAGGGAAAAGATCATGCCGTACGCGACGTGCGAAGTACTGTCGCGGGCGTACGATCATGGAACAGAAATGGGAATAATCCATTATTTTACCGCCATATGCTGCGCTTGAACGTAAAAAACCCCGCCACAACGCATCGTCGTGGCGGGGCCGGCTAGCGGCGAGCACCATAAGTATGCTGCCTCATGCTGGTTGATCATTTCACAGGATGACTTGCAACCCCTTGTCGGCGATCAAGTTGAGCAGTTTCAAAGCCGGACCGGACGGGCGTGTATGACCCTGCTCCCATTTGCGTATGGTAGAGGTCGTCGTATGCAAATGAAGCGCAAAGACAGGCTGGCTGATATTGAGCGATTCGCGCAATTTTCGTATATCTGCTGCCGAAAAATCCCTAATAGGCAAAGGAAAAAGCGTATCAAACTCGCGCATTGTCGTTTTGCTGATTGCGCCGGCAGTCTGTAGCTCAGTCAGTTCACCGCGTAATGAATCAATGATTTTTCCTGTCACAATGCAACTCCTGTAAGACGCCGGATTGCAGGGCAAGGACCAGGTCTTCATCTGATAGCGCCAGAAATACCTTACCGGCATAGCTCAGTGCCTGCTTTTCTTTCAGAGAAATATTGGACTGCTCGCTTTTCGAAAAGCCGTGCAGAAAAATGTACCGAGTGCCTATTCGGGCTGAAAGCAATGTCCGGTACCCCCTGCTTTTACCACAGCCAGCGCCAGGCACTCGTTTTTTATAAAGCCTTCCACCCAAATCGGCGTCTATCAGACCGTGCTCCATTTCCATGACTGCCCAACATAAGGCGGCATCAGGCAATTTTTCATGCAACTGCCATTTCGCAAACGCTCTGCGCTTTAACACTCTCATAATGCCACTGCGTATTACTAAATTATAGCAGTGTACCCGTTACGGGTATGGTTTTCCATTACGGAAATCCACAAGAAAAACCCCGCCACAACGCATTGTCGTGGCGGGGTTTCCCTGACAGGCCGTCCCGGGAGATGGCGCAATCGTCTTATTTTACCTGCTGAGACAGCTTGCCTGCAGCATAGGCTGCAGCCATTTCAGACAGGCCAATCGGTTTGATTTTGCTGGCATTGCCGGCGGTACCGAATTCCTGATAGCGCGCCACGCAGATTTTCTTGGCGGCTTCGCGGGCTGGCTTGTTGTATTCGCGTGGGTCGAACTTGCCGGGGTTTTCGGCCAGGAAACGGCGGATAGCACCAGTCATGGCAAGACGGATATCGGTATCGATATTGACCTTGCGCACGCCAAACTTGATAGCTTCCTGAATTTCTTCGACCGGCACGCCATAGGTTTCTTTCATGTCGCCACCGAACTCACGGATTTCGGCCAGCAATTCCTGGGGAACACTGGAGCTGCCGTGCATGACCAGATGCGTGTTGGGCAAGCGGGCGTGGATTTCCTTGATGCGATTGATGGACAGAATATCGCCGGTAGGCTTGCGGGTAAACTTGTAGGCGCCGTGGCTGGTGCCAATAGCGATCGCCAACGCATCCAGTTGGGTGCGGCGGACAAAATCCGCAGCCTGCTCCGGATCGGTAAGCAGCTGTTCCATGGTCATGGTGCCTTCTGCACCGTGGCCGTCTTCCTTGTCGCCTTTCATGGTTTCAAGCGAGCCCAGGCAACCCAGTTCACCTTCTACGGTGACACCGACCTTGTGTGCAAGATCGACAACCTGCTTGGTTACTTCCACGTTGTATTCATAGTCAGCAATGGTTTTACCGTCGGCCATGAGAGAGCCGTCCATCATGACACTTGAAAAACCAAGATTGATGGCGCCCTGACAGATTTCAGGTGACTGGCCATGATCCTGGTGCATGACTACCGGGATTTCCGGATAGCTCTCTACCGCAGCCTGGATCAGGTACTTGAGAAAACCTTCGCCTGCGTATTTACGCGCACCAGCAGATGCCTGCATGATGACCGGACTGTTGGTTTCCTTGGCCGCTTCCATGATGGCCTGCACCTGCTCCAGATTGTTCACGTTGAAGGCGGGAATACCATAGCCGTTTTCCGCGGCATGATCCAGTAATTGGCGCATAGAAACGAGTGCCATGTAACGATCTCCTGAAATTGAAAAATATCTGAACAGCCACTATTTTAAGTGGGAAACCGCATATAAGGCGC
>JBOIGK010000417.1:0-3756 GCA_050742695.1 Advenella sp.
GTGGTCAAGGCCCTGCAGGACGATCAGTTCATTCCCGTTATTTCCCCCATCGGTTACGACCCTGAAGAAGGCGACGTTTACAACATCAACGCTGACGTAGTCGCCGGTAAAATGGCCGAAGTCCTCCAGGCGGAAAAACTGCTGATGATGACCAACACCCCGGGGGTACTGGACAAATCAGGCCAGTTGATGCGCAAGCTGTCGGCCAAGACCATTGATGAATTGTTTGCTGACGGCACCATCTCCGGTGGCATGCTGCCGAAGATTTCATCGGCGCTGGATGCCGCCCGCAACGGCGTGAACTCCGTGCATATTGTCGACGGCCGGGTTGCTCACTGCCTGCTGCTGGAAATCCTGACCGACAAGGGTGTCGGCACCATGATCACCTCATGATCACGTTTGCGGCGTTATTACGCGTCGCAGGCGTTGTTGTTGCTGCATGATCTGTACCCCGCTCATCAAACCCCTGCAACCGCTGGTGCGCCATAGCCGCACGCCGCGCGTATGGCTGTTCGACCTGGACAACACACTGCACGATGCCTCGCACGCCATCTTTGGACACATAAACCAGAGCATGACGCGGGCCGTCATGCAATCGCTGAATATCGGCGAAGACGAGGCAACGGTTTTACGAAAGACCTATTGGGCACGTTATGGCGCCACACTGATCGGGATGGTGCGGCATCACAATGTGAAAGCCGCCGATTTCCTGCACTTGAGCCATGACTTTGACATTGCCGGCAACACCAAAATCGAAAAAAACCTGTCGGCCATGCTCAATGCCGTACCAGGCATCAAATATGTGGTCACAAACGCGCCCATGCATTACGCCAGAATCGTTCTGGACCGCCTGAATATACGCCAGTGTTTTGCAGGCATCTGTTCCATCAACGAAATGTGCCTGCAAGGCCGGTTTCGGCCCAAACCTTCACCGGCATTGATGCAGCAGTTGCTGGTGCAGTTGCAGTGTGAGCCAACTCGTACCATTCTGGTCGAAGACACGCTGAAGAACCTGAAAACGGCCAAGCAGTTGCATATGAAAACCGTGCATATCTTTCATCGCGGCACGCCGTTCAGTTCCATGCAGCGCATGCGGCCCGCCTATGTGGATCTGCGTGTCAACTCTGTACAGCAACTGCTGACCCATCCATTTGCCCTGTCGGCCTGACAAGCACATTAACCGGCACGCGGCCAGCCTATCAGGGCCGAGGCCGATGAATCACTTGCGATCCAGTTCCTGATTGAGCCGGGCCGCCGGTACATAGCCGTTGACGCGATTGCCACTTTCAAAGAAGATGGCAGGCGTACCCTGTACAGCCAATTTCTGACCCAAGGCGAGATTTTTCTCGATGGGTGTCTCGCAGGTGGCTGCAGGTGGCTCAACCCCCTTGTTCATCCAATCTGTCCATACGGTGGCCTGGTCTTTGGCGCACCAGACATTATTGGCCTTGGTCACTGAATCGGGTGCCAGGATCGGGAACAGGAAGGTGTACACGGTGACGTTATCCAGCGTAGTCAGTTCCTTATGCAGTTTTTTACAATAGCCGCAGTTGGGATCCTCGAACACGGCCATTTTGCGCGCGCCATTACCCTTGACCAGCTTGACTGCCTGGGCCAATGGCAAGGTGGAAAAGTCCACCTTGGAAATTTCCTCGATCCGCTCGGTGGTTACATCGCGTTTTGTTTTGGCGTCGACCAGATTGCCGGCCAGCACAAACTCGGCCTTTTCGTTGGTATACACGATATTGCCGCCCAGTTGCACTTCATACAGATTGGCATAATCGGTCGGCTGAACCCGGGTCACTTCAACATCGAACGCCTTTTTTACCGCATCCCGAACGCTTTCCAGCTTTGCATTATCGGCTGTCTGAGCCTGTACTGCCGGCACGACAAAGGCGCCCGCTACCAGTGTCAGCAAGCCTGCCATCGCCGCCCGCCGGTACTGCTGCCCTGTGCGTGCTCTTATCCAATTCAATCCCATTACCTTACGTCCTTTTACAACAGAAACCTATTGAGTGGCGTTGCCGCCAACGAAGCCTTGCACGTAACGTGAAAGGCGCTACTGTAGCCGGTGATGTCACCGGCACTGTTTTGTACTTGCCGCGATCTTGCACAGGTTCCGGTACCGCGCTCCCGCAGCGCTACCCCTTCTTGCAAGACAATCACGACCCCGATGCCCCGGCAATCAGTTGCCGCTTGACCCAGGCAAGCTGCTGCACCAGATTCATGCCTGCATTGCGTAGAAACGGCAGCGCAGGCAGGTCACGGGAAAACAGCTGGTACAGGCCATCGGTCGCCACACGCATGGCCATCACATCGGCAGCGCGCGTGCGGGCATAACGCTCGAGCACACGCAGATCTCCATAAGACCTGAATGCCTCTTTTTCGTTCAATACTTGCGTGAGCGCCTTAACGTCGCCCAGCCCGAGATTGAGCCCCTGTCCGGCCAGCGGATGGACCCGATGCGCCGCATCGCCCACCAGCGCCACACCCTGGGCTGCCATTTGCGCCTTTTCCAGTGTCAAGGGAAAGCCATGCAAGCGTGCGCGCACCTTGAGCGTACCCAGGCGCCCCTGCGCCACCGCATTGAGGGCCTCCGGCAGCGCACGACCCAGCGTCGCCTGGTCCATTTGCAGGAACCGATCGGCGGTTGTATCGTCGACCGACCAGACCAGCGATACCTGATGCCCTTCACTGGTATCGGGCATGGGCAGAAAAGCCAGCACATGATGATTGCTGAACCACTGGTACGCCGTGTTCATATGGGGCTTTTCGCAAGTCAGATGCGTGACCAGCCCCTGATCGCCGTAGTCTTTTTTCTGGTGCGCCATTGCGGCAGCACTGCGCAGCGGTGATCGGGCCCCGTCGGCGCCGATAAACAACTGGGCCTGTAGCGTCACGCCACCCGCCGTAGTCACCTGCCCTGGCTGCCAGGCCTGCATCGTATCGTCAAACCACGGCACACCGTAAATGGTGAGCGCCTGGAACAGGGCTCGTTCAATTTCCCCCGATTCGACAATCCATGCCAGATGGGATTTGGCAGCCTGCCAGGCATCCAGCACCACCTGCCCGTCACGATCGCCATTGACCTGCATGACATCGACCGGCGTAATCCGTTCCTGCGGCATGGCATCCCAGATGCCCAGCGACGCCAGCAATGTCTGGCTGGCTTCGGAGATGGCATAAACGCGAGGGTGATACTGCTCGCCCTGCATAGGCGCCGGTGCCCGTTTGGGCGCCAGCAGCGCCACATTCACGCCGGCACGGGTCAGCGCCAGCGCGCTGGCCATTCCCGCAATACCGGCACCACAAACAATCACATCGTGTTTCATCGCGCCTCCGGAACTCCTGCGCTGCGCGGCCAAAGAATCCATACCTGGCCGGTCTGTTTCATGCGACCGGCCAGCTCGCCCGCCGCATCGCCCGATCCCCAGAAAAAGTCAGTTCGCGCCACCCCTTTGATGGCAGCACCTGTGTCCTGCGCAAAGACAACGCGTTGCATAGGCTGGGTCGAATGTGGTCGGGTGGTCGCCAGAAACAGCGGACTGCCCAACGGCACATAATTGGGATCGACGGCCACTGACCGTTCCGCCACCAGCGGAATGCCATAGGCCCCCTTGGGACCTGCTGCATCATCAGACAGCGCCTCTTCACGGAAGAACACCATGGCCTGATTGGCGTTAAGCATTTCATCAACCCGATCCGGGTGGGCTTTGGCCCAGGCCTTGATATTTTGCATATTGGCCTGCGCCAGCG
>JBOIGK010000418.1:0-3231 GCA_050742695.1 Advenella sp.
TTACGCGGCGTGGTCGGATTGATCGCCAGAACAACCGGACCGCCGACCTCCTTGATCAGCAGCGACAGCGACGATAATGGCACACCGGTTTTGTCCCAGCGCGCTTGTATGGCTTCGGGCAGATGACCGGCCGATTTGATCGAAGCGATGGGAAAGCCGTAGACATTCAAGAGGTCGCCAGCATCAGCCTCGCTTTGGGCCGCGGCCGCCGCAGCCAGACCGGTTGCCCCTTTCTTTACACCCAGGCCGCCCTTCTGGGCGGGCGGCAGGATCTTCACGTCAAGGGCGCCTGGTCGGTTGAACTCGAACGTCGTGCCGGGCGCAACCCGAATGGTTGCGGTCTTTCCCTTTTTGCCAGACGAGGCCTTCTTTTTTGTCTGCGACTTGCTGCTTGTGCCGCTGTCGCGCGCGCAGGCGGGGGTGGCCAGCGTCAGGCTAAGCAGGAGCAGACAGGCCACCATGGACAGACGTGCTGCTGCAGGGCGCATAATCACATTTGCTATTGGCATACAGTGGCGTCAAAAGCACAAAATGAATGCCACGCTTGCCCAATCGCATCGGCGCAGGCCACGGTGCCCACCACAGAACGCGGCTTCAGATAAGAAGGCTTGGGGTGGATCATTGTAATCTGGCTCTCCTGTTGCAGTCCGGAACGAAAAAGACACTTTATAATGGTTAATTACGACAAACCGGTTAAAACCGGCAAAATTCGTCCACCAATCTATCCTGATATTGCGAGCCCAGATTCGTGCTGTTGCGCGCATCGATGCCTTCGATACCCTGCTTTCCATTGCTTTTTATTCATGTTACCCATAGATCCCTCGCTGAGTATTGCCGACTTCGACTACGAACTGCCCGAAGACCTGATCGCCCAGATCCCGCCTGCCACCAGAACCGACAGCCGCCTGTTGCTGATGCAAAATGATGGCGCGCTGCAGGACCTGAACTTCAGCGCCCTGCCCGACTTGCTGCTGCCTGGTGACCTGCTGATTTTCAATGACACCAAGGTGATCAAGGCAAGACTATACGGCCAAAAGGACAGCGGCGGGCGCGTGGAAGCGCTGATCGAACGCATTATTGAACCGACCCGCGCCCTGGCCCATGTTCGCGCCAGCAAATCACCACGCCCGGGCACCAACCTGATCTTTGATGGTGCCATTACCTGTTCAGTCGTGGCGCGGCATGACGATCTGTTCGAATTGCAGTTCGATACCGATATTCTGCCCGTGCTGGACAAACACGGCAACCTCCCATTGCCTCCGTATATCAAACACAGTGCCGACCAGCAGGATGAAACCCGCTACCAGACTGTCTACGCCCGCCACCCCGGTGCGGTCGCCGCACCCACTGCCGGCTTGCATTTTGATGCCACGCTGCTGCAACGACTGCAAGACAAAGGCGTAGACACGGCCTGGGTCACCTTGCACGTGGGCGCCGGCACATTCCAACCGGTACGGGTAGAAAAAATCAGTGAACATATTATGCATGCAGAATGGTATACGGTACCGGAAACGACCGTAGCCGCCATCGCCGCCGCCCGCCAGCGGGGCGGACGGGTTGTTGCGGTTGGCACCACGAGCGTGCGGGCGCTGGAATCGGCCGCGCAGCAAGGCGGCACACTGGACGACCTGCGCTGCCCCGTCGCCCACAGCGCCGATACGCAGCTATTTATCACGCCAGGTTACACCTTTCGCGTGATCGACGGACTGATCACCAATTTTCATTTGCCCCAGTCAACGCTACTGATGCTGGTTTCCGCCCTGACTGGTCGCGAGCGTATGCAGCAGGCCTATCGCCATGCCATCGAACAGCGCTACCGGTTCTTCAGTTATGGAGACGCCATGTTTATTGCACCCGGCTAATCGGACCCGTACAGCCCGAAGTAGTTGCCGGCGCATTTACAACCTCAACTTTACGACCATGACCCAGGCGCAAGGGAACGAATCAGTGCTGTTTCTGTCATACTTGACTCTTTGCCGTGCGCGCATCCCCCCTTTCATCAATCGATTATCATGCCAGGACTTTCCTTTTCTTTAATAAAAACCGAGGGTAAAGCCCGCCGGGCCAGCATCACTCTGAATCACGGCACCGTCCAGACGCCCATGTTCATGCCCGTGGGCACCTATGGCAGCGTCAAGGCCATGCTGCCGCATGAACTGGAAGAGATCGGAGCGCAGGTAGTGCTTGGCAACACCTTTCATCTGTGGCTGCGGCCAGGCACCGAAGTCATTGAAAAACATGACGGCCTGCATGGCTTCATGCAATGGAAAAAACCGATACTGACCGACTCCGGCGGCTTTCAGGTGTTCAGCCTGAGCGACTTGCGCAGCAAAATCACCGAAGAAGGCGTCAAGTTCTCATCGCCTATCGATGGTTCAAGACTGTTTCTGACCCCCGAAGAGTCCATGCGCATCCAGCGCGCACTCAATTCGGATATCGTCATGGTATTTGACGAATGCACACCCTACACCATCGACGGGCGTCCCGCCACGCATGATGAGGCAGCGCGTTCCATGCGCATGTCCCTGCGCTGGGCACAACGTTCCCGGGATACGTTTGACACGCTGCAAAACCCCAATGCACTATTCGGCATTGTTCAGGGCGGCATGTTCGAGGACCTGCGTGACGAATCGCTGGCCGGACTGCAGCGCATTGGTTTTGATGGATACGCCATCGGCGGCCTGTCCGTGGGCGAGCCCAAACCGGACATGCGTCGTATACTGGCACATATCGCCCATCAGTTGCCCGACAATGCCCCACGCTATTTAATGGGCGTAGGTACGCCGGAAGACCTGGTCGAAGGCGTCAGCCAGGGCGTGGACATGTTTGATTGCGTCATGCCATCGCGCAATGCACGCAACGGCTGGCTGTTTACCCGCTTCGGTGATATTAAAATCCGCAATGCGCGGTATCGTGACGATACCCGCCCGCTGGATCCGACCTGCGCCTGCCATACGTGCCGGCATTTTTCACGGGCCTATCTGCACCATATGCAAAAGGCCAATGAAATTACCGGCGCTCGCCTGAATACACTGCACAACCTGCATTTTTACCTGAATATCATGGAACAAATGCGGGAAGCGCTGAAACAGGGCCGCTTTGCACAGTGGCAGGAACAATTTTTCACCGATCGGTCAAAAGGCATTGACTAGCCCAGAAAAGGCTACAATATTCGGTTAATTTACACTTACGGGAGTCTTTCTTATGCTTACAAGCAATTTATCTACGCTG
>JBOIGK010000419.1:0-7471 GCA_050742695.1 Advenella sp.
CTGTCGCCACGTTGACCGCAATGGGAAAGAAGGCGGTGAGAAAGGCGCACAGCACGGCAGGAATCGTTCCGATACCGAACCACATGACCAGCACCGGAACAACGGCTACCTTGGGTATTGAATTGAAACCGATCATGATGGGATTGATGGCGCGATAGATAGCTGGGCTTGCGCCGACCGTGACACCCAGCAGCAAGCCGAAGAGTAGCGCCAGCAAAAAGCCAATTACAGTGGTGAAAAGAGTCTGTGCTGCGCCTTCTGCCAAAGAGGGCCAGAAATCCAGCATGGCCTGAAAGATGGCCGAAGGCGCTGGTAAAATAATTTCCGGAACGGCCCATGTTCGGCAGGCAAACTCCCAAATAAGGAACATACCCGCTGCCGTTAACCATGGGCTAAGTGCTTGACGAAATTGAACGCGATTCATGAGCATGACTCCTGAGAATGGCTAATGTATTGTCTCAGACGTGCTACCTCATCGGAAAACAATGAAGTGTAGCGGTCCTCGCGTCGCCGCCGACACTCTTTCGGAATGCGGCGGCTGTGAATGATGCGCCCAGGTCTTTGAGAAAAAACATGCACGGTGTCGGCCAGGTATACAGCTTCGGCAAGATCATGAGTAACCATAACCACTGTAAATTTTTTTTCACTCCAAAGCGCTTTAAGCGTGTCCCAGAGTTCTTCGCGTGTGAAGGCATCAAGAGCCCCAAAAGGCTCATCCAGAAGCAACAACTGCGGTTGATGGATGAGCGCCCGGCACAGGGAAGCGCGTTGTTGCATGCCCCCGGATAATTGCCACGGATAACGTTCTGCCACATCTTTCAGACCCACACTCCGAAAGAGCTGCTCCGCACGCTCTTTGTGACTGGCAATATCGCGTTTGAAACTTCGGCAGTGCGGCTCGACAATCTCCATTGGTAACATCGTGTTCGACATGACCGTACGCCAGGGCAGTAATGCCGGGCTTTGAAAGGCCATGCCAACGATCTTAAGGGGTTCTGTGACTTCTCTATTGGCGACAATGACTCCCCCTTGTTGCGCGCGCCTGAGTCCACTTACTAATTTGAGCACGGTTGATTTCCCGCAACCCGAGGGGCCGACCAGGGCGATGAACTCCCCGGTTCTGATCTCGAGATTGAAGTGCTCAAGCGCCAGCAGTCCGTTCTCGCCTTCGCCATATACGAGCGCTACGTCATGCATCTGAACCAGTGACTTTGTTGTCGGCATTGCCAAGTCTCCTATTGTCGTTATTATTTGGGCAACATAAGACTGGAACGCTCAGGAAGATACTGGTCGGTGTACACCTCGCTAGCGGGTGGGACCGGTATTTGAAGTGCTGCAGCGACATCCTTCAGAGATCGTTCCAGGCGTGCCGGATCGATACTGCTCATGCCATGTTGTTTCACCCATGCTGTATTGATTGACCAGTCAAGTGACAACTGCATACGCTCTTTTTCCACAGACCGATCAGTCAGCCTCTCTCGCTTGGTCAGCGCGTCGATGGCAACGTCCGGCTGACGGATACTCTGAGAAATACCTTGAGCTATGCAGGCCACCATAGACTTGAGGGCATTCTCATTTGCCGCGGCAAAGGTTGGCTTGACCACTAACGCTGAGCCATAGAGCGAGGCGCCAAATTCCGGATAGCGTAGCACTACAATGTCATCTTTCGGCAGACCACCTGCGTGAACGCCTATATAGGCCGTGAACGATGCGCCGGAGATAGCGTCGGCGCTTTTGCGCACCAGCATGCTTTCGCGCAGCTCAGGAGAGACATTTACCCACTTGACCTGATCGGCATCGAAACCATTCGCCTTGGCAAGAACACTAAACAGACGCCGGGAGGCATCACCTGCCGGAGCAGCAATGGTCTTACCAACCAGGTCGGCAGGTTTTGCGATACCGGTATCCTTTCTAGTCACTACCGACAAGGCCGCTCCGTCGTATATCATGAAGAATGAAATGAGCTTGGCGGCGGGCTGGCGTGCGTTGTACTCTATCATTGCGTTGATGTCGGCAAAACCAACGTCATAGCTTCCGCTCGATACCTTGCTTATTGTGTCGCCTGATCCGAAACCACGGTCTGTCGTTACGTCCAGCCCAGACTTTGTGTAACAGCCGTTTTCGTGTGGCAGAAGAAACGGGGCTTGAGGCCCCTGAAATGCCCAGTCTGCAGCAAAGCGAATTTTGGTTGGCGATTGAGCCGATACATTGCCAGATACGACCGCCAGAGTCGTGACGGCCAACAGGTAAGATCGGCAGAAGCGGGTCAACGAAAAACGTGTAGTGGAGGTTTTCATGATGCAATTATTTAAAAGTGAATGAATCGGGAAGAGGAAATTCGGTTTAACGATTGTCGAACAACGCAAGGAAAGGTTGTACGTTCTGCGTCCTGTGAGGTCATAAGTACAAGAACGGTTGGCAATTGCACGATTGACCCGCGAAGACTTTCGGAAAGCCAATCCCTTCAAGCTATGTACAAAACCGGTGGGTTTGCTGGGCATCCGCAACAATTTTTCTGCAAACAGCTCCAGGGCCTGGCAGGCCATTTAAGCGGCTTCGAAAGTTGGCAAGAGAGGGGAATCGGCGGCAAAACGTTCACCGGCTCGCAGACAGAATGCGGGCTCCAGTAGCCGCTCAGCAGTCACTTGTATGCCCTCGTTGTCACGAAGCACCCACCGTCCGCGGCGGTCGTGGAGCACTGAAATATCAGCAACACCACCCACCGTCAATGTACCCAGGTCGTCTCTCATGCCCGCCATACGAGCGGCATTTTTTGTGACCATGGCCACAACATGATCAAGAGGAAGGCCCAGAGCCAGCATACTGGTCATTGCAGACACGAGGCTGAAGCGTATCTTGCTTTTGAATAGGTGATCTTCTTCGTCCGGATGAGAATCCGGTGTACCAGCAGGCGCAGGTACGCTCGTGTTATATCCATGCATGTCGGCGCCCAGCGTATCGGGAATGACGCCTGCATCCAGTACGATGCGAGCGGTGGCAAAGCTGAAGTGCGAGCCGTGGCCTACGTCGACTTTGAGACCACGGGCGACGGCTTCGGACACCATCGGGTGCAGTTTTCCATTGAGTTCGACGAAGCCGCCCGGGTGGCGGCTGAATGGATGGGCCAGGATATCGCCCGGCTTGAGCATATCGACTACCTGGTTGAAGATGCAGTCAGGGTTCACGTCCAAACCGCCGTCTTGCGGCTTCGGCCAAAGTTGCCCGAAATGGATATAAAGGGGCAGATCTGTTTCGCGGCCAATGCGCGACGCAATACGCATGACATCTACACCCCATCGGGCAAATCCTCCGATTTCTGCGTGGGCCTTCAACCCGCGGACCAAATCTGGGTTGCTGCCGGCGGACTTAATGGTCGCTTCTGCGTCCAGACACGCAGGACGATAGAGTTCGGGATAATAGTGACCTTCCAGTCCACCTACGAGATATGCAGAGAGATAGGTCAGAACGCGAGTCTTGGCGCGATCGACGATGTGTTGACGAAAGCCCGGGAGTGTAATGCAACTGGGTCCACCCTGGTCAATAAGGGTAGTGACGCCGGAATGTACACCGCACATGTCAGGATTCAAGCCAAATCTGCCAGTAACGCCCTGGTATATATGTCCGTGGGTATCAATCAAACCAGGAAGCACGAGTTTGTCACGGCAATCGATGACTTCGGTGCCTTCGAGGTCCGGCAGTGTGTTACCCATGGAAGATATTCTGCCGTTCTCGACCAGTACATCAAGTTGGCTATCTATATTTTTTGCGGGATCAATGACGCGGCCGCCTTGCAAAAGAATTTTGGACATTTTTTCAGATTCCTGGTTAGTTATGAGGTATACCACGCAATTGTCGTGCCAACTTTACAGAAGATATAACCGGACTCTGATGCACCATTTTGACTTTTGTCGCAACATAACTGGTGCGATGGACCTGGGCATTGCACCAGTTATGTTGCATACCACGTATTTTTTCTATAGCCGCCTTTTTTCTGCAAGACAATCTATAATTGTGCCTGAACTTTTTTATCAGCCAACGTATGCCTAAGCCAACTTCAATAGATTTGTCCGCAACACAGGAACTGCGTGCGGCAAGAGCACGCTCGATTTTGTTCAGCCGTCCTGGATTCGTTATCCGCCGGTTGCATCAAATTCACATTGGGTTATTTATTGCGGAGGTTGGTGCGTTCAACATCACTCCCGTTCAATATAGCTTGCTCACTACCCTTGTTGAGCACAACGAAATCGAACAAACTGACTTGTGCATGGAAATTGGGCTGGAACGTACAAGTGTCTCAAAGATACTGCCAAGGCTCAAAGCGCGAGGTCTGTTGTCGCGCAAACCCTCTGCATTGGATCGCCGCGTAAAACTGGTCAAGATCACCAGGAAAGGTCGTAATCTGCTCCGTCGCATAGAGCCGGCAGCCCGCCGGGCACATGACCGTACTATCGAAGCTATTGCACCGGAGGAGCGGAATCACCTCCTGATGCAATTAGTGCGGCTAGTCGAAGCCAACAACGAGTTCGGGAACGCGCCAATGAGAATCCGGAAGAACTCCGGATGAGTACACACCTATCTGTCAGCCGTGATGGTACGTAACTAGGCGCAAGCTTGAGGGCATACTGCCACTGGTTCCCGTATAGCGACCGCTTTGACATGGCGATTTTTGTCCCTAATCATCCAGCGTTGCTTTGAAGGCTTGCTTCATACAATCTACAAAAAAATCCGTATGGATATCCCGTAGCGCGAGCTGAGGCTTGAGCATATAGCTTTTGAACGGAATGTCTGGTTTGAACGGAATGGAAACAATACCTGGAAACTTCGTGGTGCGGCTCACAATGGGATTCACCAGACTAATTCCCAAGCGTTCGTTGACCATCCGGCATATGGTGACAGCATAGGCTGTTTCAAGGACCATGGTGCGATGTACGGCGCTGAACGCTGCGTCAACCGCGACTCGGGAAGCACTGCCCGACGGAAGTGAAATGAAACGCTCTCCCGCAAGGTCACGCGGAGTCAGGTGGGGCTTGCCAGCAAGACGATGCCCGGACGGAACAATACAAGTGGCATTCTCTGCATGAATTAACGACGCAACAACACCGGGCTTATCGGGCATATAGGCCACAAAGCCAATGTCGGAATGCTGTGTTGCGATCCAGTTTGCAACCACGGAAGATTCACCAGTGTCAACAATCACCCGGACGCGCGGGTAACGCTCATGGAATAAGCGTATCGCGATAGGCAATGCACTCATGACAATGGATGCAGCGGCAGCCACCCGCAGTGCTCCTTGCCCCACGTCTCTGATGGCTCGGGCTGATTCGGCCACGCTATCGAGCCCGATGAATGTCCTTTCCACTTCCCTGAAAAACGATTCTCCTGCTTTTGTGGGCTGAACACGGCCTGCAAAACGATCAAACAGCTCGAAGCCTGTTTCGGCTTCGAGCTTGCCAATGATGCGACTGACATTTGGCTGCGATGTATGCAGCTGCCTGGCGGCGATTGTCATCGAACCGGTGAGCATGACGGCCCGGAATGTCTCAAGCTGCTTGAAGTTCATAGTCCTCCGATCAAAAGCGTGGTTTTGCAATAATCATTGCACCCAATCGCCAATATCCACTGTGGATTGGCCCCAGGGCATACCTGAATAATACTGGATATCATATCAAAAATGTATGGACTGTCTTGAATTTGTTATTTGACGTGATGAGGTCGCAGCTCGGATACTACTTCCATATCAAATGGAGCACTGAAAATGGAATCAAAAGTAAGTCGTCGGCTGAAAGAACCTCTTGCCGCCGAAATCTGTGAACTCATCTACGCGCCACGCCTGGCCAGGGACTTCCTTACGGTATTCCCACACCTCACCCAGGTAAACAAGGCCCACCTTCTGATGCTGCACAAGACGGGTCTGATGATCCCGGATATTGCCGTAAAGCTTGCCAAAGGCCTGTTGCAGATAGAATCAGAAGGTCCAGCGTCCGTCGTTCTGGATCCTGCTAAGGAGGATCCCTATTTCAATTACGAGGCCAGGCTGATGGCGATCACCAGCCGAGATATCGGGGGTCGGGTGCATATGGCGCGCAGTCGCAATGACATTAGCGTGACGATAGACCGCATTCGTGCTCGTGATGTTGTGCTCAAGATATTGGAGGCGATCGGGCGAGTCAGGAAGAACATGCTCGAACGAGCCCTGGGTTTTGCCGATACTGTCATGCCTGGCTACACGCATCTGCAACCTGCGCAGCCCATGACCTTCGGCTTCTATATGGCTGGTGTTGCTGAACATCTTGGGCGAGACATGGACCGTCTGCTAAACGTTCTGGTGCGCATCGATATGTGTCCGCTGGGTGCCGGGGCTTTTGCAGGTACCCGATTCCCAATTGATCGGAGTATTACTACTAAATACCTTGGGTTCACTACAGTTCAGGCCAACACACTGGATTCGGTCGCATCCCGGGATTTTGCCTGGGAGGCCATGTCTGCCATGGCCATGCTTGCCGTCACTTGGGGGCGCGTGGCCCAGGATCTGCATGTGTGGTCCACACCCGAGTTCGGACTCGTCTCGTTTCCAGACCGTGTAGCCAGCACATCAAGCATCATGCCGCAGAAAAAGAACCCGGCGGTGCTGGAGTATTTGAAAGGCAAGAGTGCTCATGTTCTTGGCTTGCTCAACACGGCCTTGGTAACCGTAAAAGGTACGCATTACACGCATTCCGGTGATAGTAGTCGAGAAAGTATGAGAAATTTCTGGGAGTGCGCGGACGAAGTCCAGCGCAGCCTCTCTTTGTTCGGCTTGATTATGAGCAGTGTCGAACCACGAAAGCAGCATATGCTGGAGCACGTCAACCGGGACTTCTCAGCGGCAACCGATTTGGCCGATGGACTGGTCGCCGAAGCGAATATGCCCTTCCGCGATGCCCATCATATCGTCGGGGAACTGGTGCGACTGGCTATTGATGCAGGAAAGAGTGCTAATGAGCTGACCAGCGAGATGCTGGACCAGGCCGTTATCGAGGTAACGGGGGCTCCTCTCGGATGGCCCGAAGATAAGCTGCACAAGTATCTGAGTCCAGTTGATAGCGTGAATGCACGCAAGAGTGGAGGGCCGGCTCCTGTGGCCACGCAGCAGGCGGTTCAAAGGCAATTGCAGCACATCGATCATGCGCTGGCCGTCGTAGCCTCAACCCGAGCACGGCTTGAGGCCGCGAATCAGGACATGGATGAACAGATCAAGGCCCTTGCATCGATCTGACGCATCAATACAAGTACTTTGGAGGAAAGTGGACATGCAAAAACTTAATATTAAGCCATTGAGCATTAAATTGATCGCAGGCATCCTGATGGCATGCTGTCTGAGCATCGCAGCGGCAGCACCTTACCCTGAGGAGCGGCCAATTAAACTCATCGTACCGTTTGCGCCGGGCGGCTCTGTGGACATCATTGGCAGGCTACTGGCCGAGCATCTTTC
>JBOIGK010000420.1:0-2258 GCA_050742695.1 Advenella sp.
GTATTCTTAACTTACAGTACAGTTACAGTAAGGGGGTGCAGGGCAGGGGCTGTTGCCCGCATTGGGAGCCGGTTGCTGGCCGGCAACGCTTGCAAAAAGGGGCCGTACTTCTGGCAGGACGCCGGGAACTGCCAAAGCTTGTTTTTGGTCTGTCAGCCTGCCATTTGCCGCCGGTGGTTTGCTATCGCAATGAATAATCAGGCAATTTTACCATTTTCGCTCACTAACGGTGTATATGCACAGTCAATTTTTTATGCTCGGGGATTTCAGTCAATGACCCGTCCCGTACATTCTACCCTCTCGCCGCAAGCGGCGTCGGTCACACCGCCCTTAAGCGAGCTTATGCTGGCAACGGCATACGCAGTGGAGGCAGTCGGCGAAGGCCGTTCCCTGACCGATATATTGAATGCCGAGCCGGCAAACCGGCGCGCGGCGGTGCAATCACTGTCATTCTATGTCATGCGTCAGATGGCCCGCGGACACGCGCTGGCAGACCTGCTCCTGGATCGCAGTCCGCCCAATTCGCTGGTTGACAGTCTTCTGATCACGGCCTTGTGCCTGCTGTCCGTAGACGAGAGCGAAGTGCGCGACAACCCGCGGGTGCCGGTGTATGAGGCCTACACCCTGGTCAGCCAGGCAGTCACTGCCGCCGGCCTGGACCGAAAAACGGCCGGCTTCAAAGGGCTGATCAACGCCTGCCTGCGACGCTTTGAGCGGGAGCGCGAAGCGCTGCTGGAGCAAGCATACCTGCGCAGCAATGTTCGCTGGGGCTTTCCCAAGTGGTGGATCGGCCGGGTTCGCCAGGCATATCCGGCGCAATGGGAAGCAATCCTGGGCAGCAGCTTTCAGCCGGGTCCGCTCACCCTTCGTGTTAATACACGCAAAACCAGCCGGGAAGCCTTGCTGGCAGTGCTGCAGGAGCAAGGCATTTCTGCCTCGGCTATCGGGGATCATGGCGTGATTCTGGATCAGCCGCTGCCGGTGGCCAGAATTCCCGGGTTCGAAGAAGGTTGGTGGCTGGTGCAGGATGCGGGCGCGCAACTGGCCGCCCAGCTATTGCCGGTCACAGACGGTATGCGGGTACTGGACGCTTGCGCCGCGCCGGGCGGCAAAACGGCGGGTTTGTTGATGCAGGCCCGGCTGCAGCTGACTGCGCTGGATATCGACGAGGGCCGTCTGGAACGGGTGGCCTCGAATCTGCAGCGGCTCGACTTGAATGATGAGGGTGTGGTGCTGCGTGCCGGCAATGCGATTGATTTGAAATCGTGGTGGGACGGTCAGCCTTTTGACGCCATTCTTGCCGATGTGCCTTGTACTGCATCGGGGATCGTGCGTCGGCATCCTGATATCAGGTGGCTGCGTCAGGAGCAGGATATTGTCGACACCGTCGCATTGCAACGGCGTATTGTATCGGCCCTGTGGCAGACGCTCAAGCCAGGCGGGACTCTGTTGTACGTCACATGTTCGGTCTTTCCGCAGGAAGGGGTTGAGCAGGACCAATGGATGCAGCAGACGCTTGAGGGCGCCGTTGCACTACCTGCACCCGGCCAGCTGTTGCCCGGGCAGGGTCAGGAGCATGATGGGTTTTTCTATTCATTACTGCGCAAACAGGGCTGAACGCTCGGCGCGGGCGGTTCAACCGCCGGCACCGGTTGGGTTGGGGTATTATAGGGGCACCGCAAGCGGCGGTGCTGCCAACCCCAATGACCTATTCCGGATGAAAACCCAGCCCGTTTCCATGTCAATTGCATTTATTCTCAGGCTTGTGCTGATCGTGCTTCTGGGTCTGGCTGTCAGTGACGGCGCCGTTTTGCACGCGCAGACCACCACCGCAGATGCCGGCGCCGCAGGTACTGGCACTGCTGCCGTGGCGACTATCAACAGCGTCGAAATACAGCAGCAGGCTGATGGCTATGTCCTGAATGCCGACGTTGACCTGCCGCTGTCGCACGAGTTGCAGGTGGCCGCCCAGCATGGCGTGCCGCTTTATTTCACGGTCGAGTTCCGCCTGGTGCAGCCACGCTGGTGGTGGTTTGACCGGCAAGTGTATGATCAGTCGCAAACCTGGCGTGTGGCCTACAATGCGCTGGTGCGCCAGTGGCGCGTGACCTCGGGTGACTACTCAGTCCCGGAAATGTCTCTGGACGATGCCCTGCAAACCATTACACGAATCTATAACTGGCCGGTGGGACCGTTCACGGACCTGGATCCCGACCAGCATTATGAAGCGCAGTTTCGCATGAAACTGGATACCTCTC
>JBOIGK010000421.1:0-2846 GCA_050742695.1 Advenella sp.
GAAACTCCAGGAATACTGGGATACCCAAGGCTGCGCCCTGCTGCAGCCCTACGATATGGAAGTGGGAGCCGGTACATCGCACACCGCTACGTTTCTGCGCGCCATCGGGCCCGAGCCGTGGCATGCTGCCTATGTGCAGCCGTCGCGCCGGCCCAAAGATGGGCGCTATGGCGAAAATCCCAACCGTCTGCAGCATTATTATCAATATCAGGTTGTCCTCAAGCCAGCGCCGCCGGATATCCTGGATCTGTACATCGGATCCCTGAAGGCACTGGGCATCAACCCACAGGAACACGACATCCGCTTCGTCGAAGATGATTGGGAAAACCCCACACTCGGCGCCTGGGGACTGGGCTGGGAAGTCTGGCTCAATGGCATGGAAGTGACCCAGTTTACCTATTTCCAACAGGTGGGCGGCCTGGACTGCCCCGCTACCCTGGGTGAAATCACATACGGCCTGGAACGGCTGGCAATGTATCTTCAGGATGTGGAAAGCGTTTACGATCTGGTCTGGACCGTGCGGCCCGGTGGTGAAAAAGTGCTGTATCGCGATGTGTTCCACCAGAACGAAGTGGAGCAGTCCACCTACAACTTTGAATATGCCAATACCGATATGTTGTTTGCGCATTTTAACGACTACGAAAAGGAAGCCGCCCGTCTGGTCGAGATCCCGCTGGCCCTGCCCGCGTATGAGTCGGTCCTGAAGGCCGCCCACACATTCAATATGCTTGACGCGCGCGGCGCCATCAGCGTAACGGAACGCGCGGCCTATATTGGTCGCATCCGCAATCTGTCGCGCAAGGTCGCCCAGGCTTACTATGATTCACGCGAGCAACTCGGCTTCCCAATGCTCAAGAATGACAAGGCAGTATCATGAATTCGCCCTTACTTGTTGAACTGTTTACCGAAGAACTACCACCGCGGGCCCTGCAAAAACTCGGACAGGCGTTCGCCGACAGCCTTGCGCAGGCCCTGGCCAAACAGCATCTGCTGGGTCCGGATAATGTGACCCAATGCTATGCGACCCCGCGCCGGCTGGCAGCGCAGTTAAGCAGCGTACTGGCGGTCGCCGCCGACCAGCCGTTTTCCGAAAAACTCATGCCTGTCAAAGTGGGCCTGGATGCAAATGGCCAGGCCACGCCCGCCCTGCAGAAAAAACTGGCAGCGAAAAATCTGTCGCATCTGACGCCGGCTGATCTTGCCCGCGAATCCGATGGCAAGCAGGAATACCTGGTTGCCCATGGCACTGCTGCCGGTGCGCAATTGCAAAACGTGCTGCAGGCCGCCATTGAATCGGCATTGACAGACCTGCCCATTCCCAAGGTCATGCGTTATCAATTGGCCGACGGCCAGACCAGCGTACGCTTTGTGCGGCCGGTCCATGGTCTGATCGTATTGCACGGCAGCACGGTGTTGCCCGTCACTATTCTGGGCATCGCAGCCGGCAACAGCACCCACGGCCATCGCTTCATGAGCGAAGGCCCTATCACGCTGGCCCATGCAGATGACTATGCAGCGACGCTGGCCGACAAGGGCCGAGTCATTGCCTCTTTCGAAGCGCGCCGCAGCGCCATCCGCCAGCAGCTTGATACGTCCGCAAAGGCGTTGGGTGCTTCGCTGGGTGACGAAACAGAAGTAACGCCGCTACTGGACGAGGTCACCGCCCTGGTTGAACACCCGACCGTCTATGTCGGACAATTCGATGAAAAATTCCTGGCTGTGCCACAGGAATGCCTGATTCTGACCATGCGTCTGAATCAGAAATATTTTCCGCTGTTCGATCCGGCCAGTGGCAGGCTTATTCACAAATTCCTGATCGTCAGTAATATGCAAGTGGCCGACCCGCATCATATTGTCCAGGGCAACGAACGCGTGATCCGCCCGCGCCTGGCCGATGCCGAATTCTTTTTCGAGACTGACAGAAAGCTGCCACTGGCCTCGCGAGTGGCGCAACTGGACAATATCGTCTATCACAACAAGCTAGGTTCGCAGCATGACCGTATCGAACGCCTGCGCCGCATCAGCTCGCGCCTTGCTGAAGACCTGAACGCCAATGTCGCGCTGGCCGATCGCGCAGCGCAGCTTGCCAAGGCCGACCTGACCTCCAATATGGTCGGGGAGTTCCCCGAGCTGCAAGGTATCATGGGCGGCTACTACGCCCAGGCAGACGGCGAGCCCGCCGAAGTGGTCCAGGCGCTCAACGGCCAGTACCGCACACGGTTCGACAGCCCCGTCAACAACGATAACCTGATATCGGCCATTCTGTTCATTGCTGAGCGCATTGAAACACTGGTCGGCATCTGGGGGATCGGACTCCAGCCTTCAGGTGAACGTGATCCGTTCGGGCTACGCCGCGCGGCGCTGGGCATTATCAGTGCGATAGAACAACTGGCCGCCGGTGGTTATCTGGCCACCACGCCGGCCAACCCGACGCGCTTTAATCTGCCTGCATTGCTGGCTTTTGCCATGAACACCTTCAGTCCCGGCACACTGCACTCTGATACGGCCGACGAAGTGCTGATCTATATCTATGAACGATATCGCAATCAGCTCAGTGGCGACTATGCCAAATCAGTGGTGGATGCAGTGATCGCCGTGCAGCCTGCGCTGCAGGAAGTGGCAGCAAGGATCAAGGCCGTAACGGCGTTTGCCCAATTGCCGGAAGCAGAAAGCCTGGCAGCTGCCAATAAACGAATCGGCAATCTGCTGAAAAAAACCGAAGGCAGTCTGCCTGCCATTGATCCTTCCCTTTTCACTGAGCCGGCTGAAAAAGCACTGTTCGATGCACTGCATGAAATCGAAGCAACAGCGCGCGCTGACGCTGCCCAGGGACATTTTGAGAAAAG
>JBOIGK010000422.1:0-6523 GCA_050742695.1 Advenella sp.
CATAAGCGGGACATAGCGGCTTTTCGCACAGTGCATGTACGCCATACCCGGCGGCCATGCGCACCAGAGCGGCGTGAGTTTCGCGTGGCGTGATGATGTCTACCGCATCAAGTGTTTCCTGCTCGAACATGCTTTCAGCGGATACATAAACGTGCTCAATTCCAAACTGCGCAGCTCTTTGCCGGCCACGTTCGATCGAAGAATCACATACAGCAACGACCCTGGCATTGGTACAGTTGGACCAGGCCGCCAGGTGATCGGCACTGATCATGCCGCAGCCAATAACGCCAACCCGAAGGGTGCTTACGGTTGAAGACATCTTAGCGCGCCCCCATTCCATGTTTGCGCGCATGGTATCGCGCCATGAAATGTGTCGCATCGGCAGCCGCCGCGCTGGCTTTTTCCGCAGGCGTTTTGTCTCTCATATCCTGTCTGGCCACTTCATATTCAATTTCACAATCAGCCGGTAATTCATCCAGGAACTGGAACAGGGGCAGCACACCTTCACCGGCCGGTAGCCGTGCACCACGTGCTTCCTGTAATAGGGCTTCGTCTGTCATATCGCCTGACCATGCGTTGGCATCGCACAATTGGGCGAAAACAACCCGCTCTGCAGGAATAATCCTGATGTGCTCGGGCGTCGCGCCGGAGCGAGCCAGGTGCAGCGCATCCAGCAAGAGCCCTGCCTGGCTGCTGTTGCTTGCCTGGATGACCTGCCAGGCGGCTTCAAGCGTACGAATTCCGCTGTACGGCAAAAATTCAAGAGCCACCCGTATGCGGGCCTTTTCGGCCAATTCGCAATAGGCAGAGAACGTGTCAATGAACCGAGATTCATCAGGGTCAAAACTATTGGCCACCAGTATCGGCACTCCCAGTTCCGCCGTAGCGTCAATAACTGGCTCCACATCTTCAATTCGGGTCTCGGGATAGAACTGATAGCCCGATACATTAGACAGTCTCACACCCAGTTCAGCTGCCTGATTTCGCAGTGCCACAATTGTTGCGGGATTGTTCAAAACAGGCGTTGCAAATGCATCACCCGGGCGTCGTCCGCAGATTCTGATACCAGTGGCCCCGAAGCCGGCAGAGGCCGCAGCGTCAATGGTCTGCGCGGCAGTAGCGCCGATGGTTAAATGAGCAAGAGTAAGGTCTTTTATAGTCAGCATATTTTTCAGTCTGTCAAAACGTTGAAAGCGACAACTATTGCAGTGTTGCCGGTGCGGATACATCCAGGCGATCTGCAAGTTCCAGCAGATCGCTCCATACGGCGCCTGATATGTGTATACCTGTGATCTGCTGCTCTTTCTGGACACGCCATGCACGCTCTCCAGGCAGCAGGATCTCTTGCATGTCTGCAAGCAGGGGGGTATTTTTGAGCATCATGGCCATCTCGTCGACTCTGCGCTTGAACGCATCGGGTTCGATAAATTTCGATATATCAATTGCCATATGAATATGCCCATTGCCAATGTCCCGCTGGGTATCCACAAACCACGCCGGTATTTCAGACAAAATACGAGATCCGGTCAGCACGCCACACAGGATTTCCCCGAATACGGCCAGCCCATATCCCTTATAGCCCAAAGGCAGTAATGCGCCTCCGGCCGCCAGATCGGCCGGATTATCAGTTGGTTTCCCGTGACGATCAATGATCCAGTCTGTAGGAATGCGGCGATTGTTCTTCGCGGCCAGGCGTACCTTTCCTCCGGCAGCCACACTCAATGCCATATCAAGTACAACCGGCCCCAGCGTCAACCCTGGGGCGGCGAAGGCAATCGGATTGTTGCCAATATTGTTAACGCTTCCCCCCCAAGGAGTCATTCCGGGGTAGCCGTTAGTCCAGGCGATACCGATCATATTTTCAGGCATCGCCATAAGCGCATAATGCGCGCAGGCGCCGATGAAGTCGCTGTTGTTTACAGCGACAAACCCGATGCCGGCTGTGTGTGCTTTTTCCATCGCCATACGCATGGCATGGGTTGCGGTCACCGCGCCCAGTGCTCGATCACCGTCAAGCAGCGCTGTAGCCGGTGCCTCGCGCACGACTTTGATTTGCGGGTCAGCGTTGGCTCCGCCTTTGACCAGGCGGTCTATCAGGAAAGGGACTCGCACGATGCCATGCGAATGGGTTCCTCTTAAATCGGACATAACCAGGCTGTCGGCGACCAACCCTGCATGGACCGGATTCAAGCCCGCGGCCAGAAAGATCGACTTGGTAAATTGCTGCAGTTCGGCAGCATCTACGCGTAATTGGCTTTCTTCCCTCATACAGCACTTGCCTTTCGTGCTGCCGGCACGCCCCCATGCACGAGCCATCCGTTGGTTGCCAGAACACCGGCATCGACAGGCAAATTGGTACCAGTAATGGCGGATGCCCGATCAGATAGCAAAAAAGCAATCGCTTCGGCCACTTCCCGTGGTTCCACCAGCCGGCCCAGCGCACTGACATCGATCGGCGAGATGGCATATCGTTCGCCTTTTTCGATATTTTCCAGCATCCGGGGAACGCCCACAAAGCCAGGGCTGACTGCGTTGACCCTGACTCCGCTGCGCCCCCACTCACCTGCCATGCCTTCGGTGAGCATGTTTACTGCTGCCTTGGCCGAGTAATACGCATGGCCGTGGTTGGGGCGCTGCCCCACCATAGACGAAATATTGACAATGGAACCTTCACCACGCAAAGCCATGCGTTTGCCGAACTCAACACAACTGACATAGGTGCCCCGATAAGCAGAATTGACAATTCGCTCCCAGACTTCCAGAGACAAGTCTTCCGGCCTGATCTGCGGCTGGAAAATTGCTGCGGAATTGACCAGAGCATGTACCGGCCCGATTTGCGATTCAATATGTTGCGCAGCTTGGGCGATTGATTGTGCATCCAAAATGTCTATCCTGACCGGTTCACCCTCGATACTTGCAGCAAGATCCCGGGCAGCTGGATAATCAATATCTGCAACGACCAATTTCCAGCCATATTCATATAATTTTTGGCAAGTGGCTGCACCAATGCCATTTGCGCCGCCCAGGACCACAGCAATACGGCCTTGTCCCTCTTGTTTCATTGTGTTCATTGCCAGTTCCTTTCGTTTGACACCGTGACGGCCCTGTACCGCTGGTCTTATTCAAACCGAATACAGCCCGAGCACAGGACTATTACAACGAATTTGAACGGCAAAGTCCAAAACGATCGAAATATGGCAGACCCAAGTTTTTTCTTTGAGCTGGTGATAAATCAGCGCGGCGCGCGGTACTCGTCCCTCTGCGTAGCGACCACATCGGAAAGCGAATGCTCAGTGGCTGTGCAGCGATTGGCCAGTGAGCCAAGACGTGATATGTACAGTTGCACGATCTGTGCAAGCAGATTGATCAGCGCCTCTTCGTGCTTGAATGATGCCCTGGCGATAGAGCGAACCAGATATAAGGTTCTGCTTAAGGCCGGATCGGCAATTCGCCGTCCATTGAGCAGGCCCAGCTCGATATGTTCAATAGCGTTGCCATAGGGCATGACGGCAGCAGCATCACCGGCGGCTACCATCCGCTTCATCATGGAAACAGATGATACATCCAGAATTACATTCAGTTCGATTGCCCGTCGTTTGGCTGCAGTGAATAATTGTTCTCGCACACCGTCCCGTTGCCCAGGAAGAACCAGCTCGTGTTTCGCCATTTCCGAAAATGCAATCGGTGTGTCGTGCAGCCGACCATTGCCGTTTTGGGCACCGTAGACAAAGAGCATTTCCTCTTCCAGAAGAGGAACTCTGATCATTCCTGGACGCTCATGGACTTCGTATGCAAGGGCCAGATCAATTTCATGGCGCTCCAGGGCATCAATCAACACGATGCTTCGTTCTTCCACCACACCAAGCTTGACCCCTGGAAGCTCCTCCTTTGCCAGCAAAATGAGATCTCGTCCCACTATATTCATAAAACCATTGGTCAGCCCCAGCATGATCGCTTCCATTTCAAAGCGACCTTGCGCCTTGACCAGCCGCTCAGTATCGTCCACCAGACGCAGAATCTCGCAAGCCCGTTCGTAAAGAAGTTGTCCTGCGCGGGTTGTTCGCACACCACGGGGATGACGCACCAGCAGACTGACACCGTAGTCCTGCTCAAGTTGACGAACCTGCATTCCTAACGCAGGCTGAGCCACATACAGTTGCTCTGCGGCGCGGGTAATGTTGCCCGTTTCTACGATGCGGGTGAAGTATCTTAATTGCCGCAAATTCATGAATATGCCTATATTTTCAGATGTATTGAAGGAGTCTTGAACGCTTTGCAGGCCATCTCATCGTGTCTGTTCTCAGGCAAACTTGCTGTGTTGATGTTGAGAACGACCTCATGTATTTTAAAGGAGTTCTTGGCGTTTCCTTGTGGTGTCGTGGCGCAGAAATGATCGATATTCATGACATTTGAAATCAGCCGCCCGACAAAACGGACCGATTCTGGCCGTCTTGGCTGATCTATAAAATCACGCTACGCGGGCACCGAGGGCCAACCGCAAACCGGGAAGCAGACGAGCGATTACAGCGGCTAAAGCTCTAGCCGCTAGAGCGCATGAGCAGATTCACCCAGGTTGATCACACGATGTTTTCAGCGCTGCTGCGTTAGCTTCAGGCACAGGATGCTATTGAAGTGAAGAACATCAACTGGGCGTGCATGCTTTGCGGTACCCGCATATGGGCAATGCGCACGCCATACGGCTGCAGCGCCAAAGCAGATCGGCCTACTGCAATACAGACGATCGAGACTGTTCGCCCTTGGCTCCCATTGCCGGGAAAAAGAGGGATCCGGCCAACATCAGAGGCTCAAAGCCTGCCATCCCCGCCATTGCCTTCATGCCTGAAAATCAAGGCCGATATCCAGCGCCTTGGTGCTGTGCGTCAGATACCCGATCGCGATATAGTCAACACCGGTTTGCGCAACGGCTTGTACCGTTTCAGGCGTAATGCCGCCGGAGGCTTCCGTTTGCGCCTTGCCCTGGCACATGGCCACGGCCTGGCGCAAGGTATCGCAATCCATATTGTCGAGCAATACAAGTCTGACGCCTTCTTCCAGGGCGATCTCCAGCTGTTGCAGAGTATCGACTTCAAGCTCGACAGGTGTCAGATGCCCTGCATGCGCATGGGCCTGGGCAATGGCGGTACGCAGATCGCCGGCCAGCGCAATATGGTTGTCTTTGATCAGCATAGCGTCATCCAGCGCCATCCGGTGATTCCAGCCGCCTCCGACGCGAACTGCGTATTTCTGCAGTACCCGCAAGCCCGGAATAGTTTTGCGGGTGCAGGTGATGCGTGCTTTCGTATCTGCTACCAGTTTCACGATGTCTGCGGTCTGCGTGGCGATGCCGCTCAGGTGGGTCAGGAAATTGAGCGCCGTACGCTCGGCCGCAAGCATGGACCGGACATTCCCGGAAACCGTCGCCAGTACCTGACCTGCCTGAACATGCGCCCCATCCTGCTGGACAATATTGACTTCGATGGCTGGATCAATTTGCGCGAAGGCCAGCCGGGCCAGCGCCATTCCGGCGATCACGCCCGGGTTGCGCGAGACCAGATGCAGGCGCCCCTGTCTGCCAACGGGGATGGTCGCCTGGGAAGTAATATCGCCTTTTCGCCCCATGTCTTCTGCCAGCGCTGCCTGCACAAAGGGTAATAAAATAACGTCGGGTAATTCGTGAGCAGCGGGATTCATAAGCACGCAGGTCCTGTTTAAAAATTGCCCCATAGGAGCTGTTATATACTCAAATTGAGTATATAACAGCTATAAAAAACCGACAATGGCTTATTGAAAAGTTTATTTATTGATAGGCAGTTTGCTGCCGGACAACAAGCTCTCGAGTAAAACCGTATCCTTGAACCGGTAGAGCTGTGCCGGGCGCCCCCGTTCCTGGACCGTACTTTGTCCGGTCGCCTCGAGTAAATCCTGATGCTGCATCAGGCGCCGAAAATTCTGCTTGTGCAACTCTACGCCGGCCAGGCTTTCGATACTTTTCTGCAATTGCAGCAGCGTAAATTCAGTAGCCATCAATTCGGAAATCACCGGACGATATCTGATTTTCGCCCGCAGCCTTGACATGGCCATGGCCAGCACCCGGCGATGGTTGTGCTGCATGGCCTTACCCGTCATGGTCTCACGGATTGCCCCATCAAACAACGGCGATTCGGGAATAAGGCCCACTTCGTAGAGCAATTCATAGCGGTACAGGGTATTGTCCTCGATCCAGGCGTGCTCACCCTGGCCCCAGCACAGATCCACGCGTCGCTGCCGGCTTTGGCGAACTGCGCCATCCTCGGCAAAGGCGACCCATTTTCTCAGATGAGGGTAAAACACGCGGGCGATCCATTCGGGCCTGCCCTCGCGATGATCTTCCCAGGGAAAGTAACGGTACCAGTCCTACCAGCTGGCATTGGCTTCCAGCAGACGTTCATCGGCTTCCTTGACCAGGCCCAGGTAACTGACATACAGCACGGGTTGCCCCGAGGCGCGGGTACGCAACGTATCGACAAAGGTATAGAGCTGCTCA
>JBOIGK010000423.1:0-4079 GCA_050742695.1 Advenella sp.
TCTCTGCATAGCTTCCAGCACGTATCGATCACCCACATTGGCCCGCTCAAAGGGCACACCCATGATCTGCATGATTTTTTCAAGACCGTAGTTGGTCATGAGCGTACCCACGACACCAGCCACGCGACCATGCATCATGCGCTCACGAACCATGGCATAAAGCAGTTCGTCACCATTATAGATGCGCCCCTTGGCGTCCACCATCTGGATCCGATCCGCATCGCCGTCCAGCGCGATGCCGTAATGCGCCCCCACTTCCTTTACCTTTGCGGCGAGCGATTCCGGGTGCAAGGCACCCACGTCACGATTAATATTGAAACCATCCGGGCTACAACCGATTGCCACTACTTCGGCACCCAACTCGCGAAAGACATGCGGTGCAATGTGGTAGGCCGCGCCATGCGCGCCATCGACCACGATTTTCATACCCTTGAGATCCAGATCATTGGGGAAGGTACTTTTGCAAAACTCAATATAACGTCCCGCGGCGTCGGGCATGCGTCTGGCACGACCGATGTGCTCCGAATCCACGCAACCTACCGGCTCACCAAGCGCTGCTTCGATTTCCATTTCGACGTCGTCGGGCAGCTTCATCCCGTTACCGGAGAAAAACTTGATCCCGTTGTCCGGATAGGGATTATGAGAAGCACTGATGACCACACCTGCAGTCAGGCGCAGTGCACGGGTCAGATAAGCCACGGCAGGGGTTGGAATGGGTCCTGCCAGGTAAACATCAATTCCGGCAGCCGACAACCCGGCTTCCAGCGCCGATTCCAGCATATAGCCCGAGATGCGCGTGTCCTTGCCGATCAGCACTTTAGGGCGGGCGCTGTCCTTATAATTTTTGGATAATACCCGGCCCGCAGCATATCCCAGTCGCAGTGCGAACTCCGCATTGATGACCGGACCGCCTACTTCACCCCGTACCCCATCTGTTCCGAAATATTTACGCTCCATACATGTCTCCTTGTTCTGTGGCGGCCCACACTTTGAGGGCATCTGCAGTTTGTGCAACATCGTGCACCCGTATAATGGCCGCCCCCCGATTGGCAGCAGCCAGCGCGCCGGCAATGCTGCCTGCAACGCGGTCCTGCGGAGCCCGGCCCGTAACCGCTGCAATCATGGTTTTACGGGACAAACCGATCAATAACGGTGAGTGTAAACCGGACAGCCTGTCCTGTTCACGTAAAAGCTGATAATTCTGCTGCACTGTCTTACCGAAACCATATCCCGGATCCAGACAGATGCGCGCGGGTGCGATACCGGCCGCTACCGCCGTCGCCTTGCGTTCATCTAAAAACCGGTACACCTCGTCCGTCACGTTTTCGTACTGCGGCGCAGCCTGCATGGTTTTGGGTTCGCCCTGCATGTGCATCAGGCACACCCCGCAATTGGGGTGAGCTGCCACGACCTCAAGGGCGCCGGGCATGCGCAAGGCATAAATATCATTGATCAGATCGGCGCCGGCCGCCAGGGCAGCGCGCATCACTGCCGGCTTGAAGGTGTCAACGGATATGGGTTTGCCGCAATCACGCAGATTGTGTATTACCGGAATGATACGCCTTAGCTCCTCTTCTTCGGAGACGGCATCAGCGCCGGGGCGTGTGGATTCACCGCCAATATCCAGGATATCGGCACCCTGCCCGATCAGTTCCAGCGCATGCGCAGTAGCTGCATCGGCCGAGAAATGAGCAGAGCCATCGGAAAAGGAGTCGGGCGTCACATTAACGATGCCCATGACAAGCGGGCGCTTGAGTGTAAGCTCAAAGCGCCCGCAAATGAATGTGGAATGATTCATGAAAAATACAGCAATATTATCAGGCAGTCACAGTTGCTTTATCGCTACCTGGATCTTTCCGGGCAGGGCCTGATGAAGGCGGTGGTGTATCAGAGGAATCGCCCGTGGGTTCGGGATCTTCCGGCGGACGCGGTGGGCGCCCGGCCATGATATCGCCGATTTGATCCGCATTGATGGTTTCCCACTCCAGCAGCGCCTTGGCCATGATGTGCATTTTATCGCTATTGGCCTCGATAATTTTGCGTGCTACGGAATACTGCTCATCAATGATACTACGGATTTCCGCATCAACCTTTTGCATGGTCGCCTCGGATACATGAGTGGTTTTGGTGACACTGCGTCCCAAAAACACTTCATTTTCGTTTTCAGCGTAGACCATGGGACCCAATGATTCGGTCATGCCATAGCGCGTCACGATATCGCGGGCGATGGCTGTCGCGCGTTCAAAGTCATTGGACGCACCGGTGGTCATCTGGTCCATGAAAATTTCTTCTGCAATACGTCCGCCGAATAATACGGCAATGGTATTGAGCAAACGACCTTTATCCATACTGTAACGGTCGCCTTCCGGCAATTGCATGGTGACACCCAGCGCACGGCCACGCGGAATGATGGTCACTTTGTGCACAGGATCGGTTTTAGGCAGCATCCGGGCCACAATGGCATGACCCGATTCGTGGTAAGCCGTGTTTTTGCGCTCTTCCTCGGGCATGACGATGGAACGGCGCTCTGCCCCCATGATGATCTTGTCTTTGGCGTTTTCGAAATCCATCATATTGACGGTACGACCACTGCGACGCGCGGCAAACAAGGCTGCCTCGTTCACGATATTGGCCAGATCGGCGCCGGAGAACCCGGGCGTACCACGCGCAATGACCGAAGCTTCGACGTTGGGAGCCAGGGGAACCTTGCGCATATGCACGTTCAGGATCTGCTCGCGGCCACGTACGTCGGGCAGGCTGACGACAACTTGGCGGTCAAAACGACCAGGACGCAGCAATGCCGGATCCAGCACGTCGGGACGGTTGGTCGCAGCGATCACGATCACGCTCTGGCCGGATTCAAACCCGTCCATTTCAACCAGCATCTGGTTCAGTGTCTGCTCGCGTTCATCGTTGCCACCGCCAACACCGGCGCCACGCTGGCGCCCAACGGCGTCGATCTCGTCGATGAAGATGATGCAAGGCGCCTGTTTCTTGGCATTTTCAAACATGTCGCGCACACGCGATGCGCCTACGCCCACGAACATTTCCACAAAATCGGAACCGGAAATACTGAAGAAAGGCACCTTGGCTTCGCCCGCAATGGCTTTGGCCAGTAGCGTTTTACCAGTACCCGGAGGGCCGACCATCAGCACACCTCGGGGAATACGGCCCCCCAGGCGCTGGAAGCGGGCAGGCTCGCGCAGGAAATCGACCAGTTCTCGGACATCTTCCTTGGCCTCATCGCAACCGGCCACATCAGCAAAGGTGATCTGGTTGGTGCTTTCGTCAAGCATGCGGGCACGGGATTTGCCGAAGCTGAAGGCACCGCCTTTGCCGCCACCCTGCATCTGGCGCATGAAGAAGAACCACACGCCGATAAGCAACAGCATGGGGAACCATGAAATGAGCGCGCTAAGCAGGAACGAAGGCTGCTCGGGCTGTTTGGCGGTGACTTTCACACCTTCGCGCACGAGATCACCGACCATCCACAGGTCGTTGGGAGCGGTCAGCGTATAAGGCCGTGTGCCTGAGCTGGGTGTGACCGTCAGGGTATTGCCCTGAATTTCAACACTGGACACCTTGCCCTGCTTGGCATCAGACATGAACTGGCTGTAGCTCACGCCCTCTGTTACCTGACCTGCGCCGTCGTATTGCTTAAATACTGTGAAAAGTACCAGCGCTACAACCACCCAGATAGCGAATTTTGAAAAAGAATTATTCAACAATCTGACTCCTGCGATGAATGGCAAATGACCCTGAAAGCAGCGTCTTTACCCCGTTCATATGATTCTAACCTATTGATAAAAAAAAGAGGCTTTACAACCGGCTTAAAAACAAATTAAACCATTACCCGCCGTTTCCGGCTTTTGCCGTGGTAAAGGCGCCGGTTTTGACTATACCCGGGTGTGTTATGGCAACTGCAGCAAGCCATTGTCCCGACATGAAGAACCGGGGGTGCTCACAATTGTTAAATTGGGGCAAAAACCCGGTTTCCAAGCACTTTTCTGTAACTTTATTGCTGCTATTGCCGGCCCAGGCCAACCGGCGCCCCGCTTACATCGTCAAGGGTGCTTATC
>JBOIGK010000424.1:0-2784 GCA_050742695.1 Advenella sp.
GTATTTGAGTGATGACGCCACAAAGGCCGTCGCGCTATTGACCATGGCGGTCTCAATCAGGCCCGGATGGATGGAGTTTGCGCGGATGCCCCAGGGTGCATATTCAGCTGCGGCGCTTTTGGTCAGCCCGCGCAGGCCCCATTTGCTGGCGCCGTACGCTGCGCCATGGTATCCAAGCTGTCCCGAAATGGAAGAAATATTCACAATGGACCCGCCCCCGCTCTCGCGCATCAACGGCGCCATTGTCCTGATACCATAGAACGCACCGGTCAGGTTCACGGCCATGACCCGGTCCCAGTTGGCATCGTCGGTGTCGCCGATGCCCTGGCGATATGATACGCCGGCGTTATTGACCAGCCCCACCAGTGGGCCCAGATTATTTCGGATGTCATCGGCCAGCGCTTCCCACGACCTGGAATCGGTCACGTCCAGCACATGGCCGCTGGCTGAGCCGCCGCTGTCACGGATGGCGGCAACGGTCGCGTCGGTATCCTTCACGTCCGCCACGCAAACATGCCAGCCAGCCTGGGCCAGCGCCTGCGCATGGGATTGGCCCATGCCCTGGGCCCCGCCCGTAATAATTACCGCGCCCTTGTGATCAGCCATGGCGCGAGCCCCCGTCGACGCCCAGCGTCTGACCCGAAACATATGAAGCAGAATCGGAGACCAGGAACAGCAATGCACCCAGCACATGCTCGGGCGTGCCGATATGGCCCAGCGGGATAGAAGCCAGGGCCTTGTCCATGGCGCCCGGTATTTCGCGCACCCAGTTGGTCATTTCCGTATCAATAAACCCCGGCGCCAGTGCGTTGACCCGAATGCCCTTGTCGCCCAGCTCCACCGCCAGCGAGCGGGTCAGGTTGTGCACGGCAGCCTTGGTGGCCGAGTAAATGGCCCGGCCGCGCCTGACTCGGAAGGCCGCCACAGAAGCCATGTTCACAATCACGCCGCCTGGTTGCATTACATCAGCCGCGGCCTGCGCCCCGAAAAACACCCCGTCCACATTAACGCCGAATGTCTGTCGCACCTGCTCGGCGGTTACCGATCCGATCTCCGATTGCGGGAATACACCGGCGTTACTGATCCACATATCCAGGCGACCAAACCGCCTGACGGCTTCGTCGGCGATCTGCACCAGGCTCTCGCTGGAGGTCACGTCGCCGCGCATGGCGGTCAGCGTACCGCCTTGCGTCTTGCCATCTGCCGTCTGTGATTTGGCAAATGCCGCCTTCAACTCGTCTTCATTGATATCCACGCCGATCACATGCACGCCCTGGCTGGCCAGCCCTGCAGCAAAGCATGCACCCATCCCTCTTGCCGCACCGGTTACCACAGCCACACGCCCGGCCAGTTCCGGATACTGTGCGAGTTTGAATGCCGGCTGTTTTTTATTTGATTGATTTCCCACTTCTACGTCCTTGATAAAAATTCATAAACACCTGTGATCGCGCGTCATCCAGCATCATCGCGCCCTGCAGGCTTGCCAACTGAAATCGGTATTTCGCCATTTCCACGCCATTAGTCAGTCATCAATGTTGCCGTCAATACGTCACCATGCGACGGCTCACCTGCCACCCTTGTTCCGTCATGGCCAACTGGTCGTCAAGCGTGACAATGCGCAGTATCCGCGTCTCGCCTGCCTCCTTGGTCGCCACAATCGACAAGTAAGCACGCACCTGGGCGCTAGTCGCATCACATTCAACCACCCAGATGTTGTCGATCAGGTGGCGATGGCGTTCGCCGCTCTTTTGCGCCGCCTGGCTAAACGCCTTTGAAATGCCAGCTAGTTGCTCGTATCCGATTGCCGGCTGTCCATAGGTAGGCGAGTGAAATTGGCCATCCGGGGTAAAGGTATGCGCCCAGTCATCGTGCTGGCCGCTATCGATCAGGTGCGCCTGCCTGGCGTAAAGGTTGCGTACTGCCGCAACGGTGCTATCACGCTCGTGATTCATAGTCTGTTCCTGAAAAACGGTAAATGGGCCGGGCCGGTCGTGGCCCGCGCCTCTGGGCTCGGGGCTGCCCCGCTTATGGCATAACCAAGGTATCCATATTGACCTTGCTGTAGAGTTCCTGCTCCAGCAATTTAGCCACGGCATTGGCATCTTTGCGGTCAACCTTGTCCAGCAGGTCGCGCCACTTGGCTTCCAGCTTGGTGTATTGGTCAATCAGGTTCGTTGGGTCTGCAATCTTGCGTTCTTTCACAGACGATTTGGCCAGGTCTTTAATGTAGCTGGCCTGGAACGCCGCCAGCGCATCGACCAGATCCTGGTCGGGCTTGATTACCTTGATCTTCTCTTGCGCCAGCTTCAATGCTTCGTCTGCGCGGGCCGAGTAACCCACCTGCTGGTCCGCCAGGCCCTTGGCCATCAGCGAGACCATGGTTTTCTTGTGTTCGGCAGACAGCTCCTTCCAGAAATCCGGATTCAGTACATAGGTCGCGCCGGGCACGGCGCCCATGTCAAGGCGCGTAATGGATTTGGCAACCTCAATGAATTTCGAGTTGATCAGGTTGGGCACTTCGGCCATGGTGCAGTCCACGGAACCACGCGACAGGCCCGTGTACACGTCACCAATCGGCACCGAAACCGGTACGCCGCCAATGCTGGCGACCCAGTCCGTTTGCGTGCCGCCCGCAGTACGAATCTTTTTACCCTTGGCATCGGCCAGGGACTGGATGGGCTTTGCGCACATGAAGTTATAGATCGGTGTTGAATAGCCACCAGCAAAGATCACGCCCTGCTTTTGCCATTCGTTGATCAAATCCTTGTTGGACAGGTTGATTTC
>JBOIGK010000425.1:0-6183 GCA_050742695.1 Advenella sp.
ACACTGTTCAGATCGATGCCGTCCTTGGCCATTTCCCACAAGGGAGACATATCGCGCAGTTTGTCGACCCTGGACTTGATGAGTTCGACAGCATAATCGACTTCTTCTTCGGTTGTGAAGCGGCCGATGGTAAACCGGATGGAACTATGCGCCAGTTCGTCGTTGCGGCCCAGCGCACGCAATACATAAGATGGCTCAAGGCTGGCAGAGGTACAGGCAGAACCACTGGATACGGCCAGTTCCTTGATTGCCATGATGAGCGACTCACCTTCCACGTAATTGAAGCTGACGTTCAGATTATGCGGCACGCGTTTTTCCATATCGCCGTTCAGATATACTTCTTCGATCGTAGACAACCCGTTCCACAAGCGATCTCGTAGCGCGCGGATGCGTTCGTTTTCGGTGTGGCCTTTTTCCTTGGCCAGGCGGAACGCTTCACCCATGCCCACGATCTGGTGGGTCGCGAGCGTGCCGGAACGGAATCCTCGTTCATGACCACCACCATGAATTTGCGCTTCAATACGAATGCGCGGTTTGCGGCGAATGTACAGGGCGCCGATACCTTTGGGGCCGTTTGTTTTGTGCGCTGAAAAGGACATCAGGTCCACTTTCAGCGTGGCCAGATCAATATCTACCTTGCCGGTGGCCTGGGCTGCATCCACGTGGAAAATGATGCCTTTTTCACGACACAGCTCGCCAATGGCAGGAATATCCTGGATGACGCCGATTTCGTTATTCACGAACATGACTGAAATCAATATGGTATCGGGGCGAATGGCCGCCTTCAGAACGTCCATATCGATTAGACCGTTGTCCTGAACGTTCAGGTAGGTCACTTCAAATCCCTGGCGCTCCAGTTCCCGCATAGTATCGAGCACGGCCTTGTGCTCGGTTTTCACCGTAATCAGATGCTTGCCGCGTTCTTTGTAGAAATTGGCAGCGCCCTTGATTGCAAGGTTATTTGATTCGGTTGCGCCGGAGGTCCATACGATTTCACGTGGATCGGCGTTGACCAGATCAGCCACCTGCTTTCTGGCGGTTTCAACGGCCTCTTCGGCTGTCCAGCCAAAAGAGTGACTGCGCGAGGCAGGGTTGCCAAACTCTTCATAAAGCCATGGCACCATTTTCTCAACTACCTCAGGATCTACCGGGGTGGTCGCTGAATAGTCCAGATAAACGGGTAATTTAAGCATTCTATACTCCACTGATTAAGCGATAACAGATGCCAGGGCATCAGGTGTCTTTTTCATTTGTACAACCGGGGAATCGGTCTGGTGCTCAAGCTGGCGCATGCGCTGCTGATCGACCAGATCCTGCAAGGAAACCGAGTCCAGATAATCCACAACAGTACGGTTTAGCCGGGTCCACAGGTCGTGCGTCATACATTTGCCGCTAAGCGACCCGTTCTTACCGGTAGAACAGTCTGTCTTGCTGCCACAGCTGGTGGCGTCAATAGGCTCGTCAACCGCGAAAATAATGTCTGCAATGGTGATTTCACGAGCGAACTTGGCCAGGGTGTAACCTCCGCCGGGTCCGCGCACACTGTCGACCAGTTCGTGACGACGCAGCTTGCCGAACAACTGTTCCAGATAGGACAGGGAAATATTCTGCCGCTGGCTGATTGCCGCAAGGGTAATAGGCCCGCCATTCTGGCGCAGGGCGAGATCAATCATGGCGGTAACAGCGAAACGACCTTTTGTAGTAAGACGCATAGCGAATCCTTTGCCGATAAACCTAGTAATTTAGTCAAGTATAGCAAAATCCCTACTAAATTACTAGGGATTAATGCGATGCAATAAAAAGGTGTTGCGAAATGCCCTTACAAGAGGGGGAATGCCGGCTGGGAGTCAATAGACAGAAGGACAACAGGTTGAAACTGTTTATCCCGTCGATGAGTAACCGGGCATAAAACAGGGGATGACAGATTGCCTGCCTATCCCCTGGACCGATGGCAGGTTGCCCTACCCGGTCCGGCGCCAAGCGCCATGCACATGCCAGCTCTTGATCGCGCAGCATTTGTGCTTAGTTTGTGCTTCAGGCTGCTTTAATATGCGGCGTTATGGCGCCGCATAGTAGCACTGTTGCCGCCTTAGGCCGCCTGATATTGCTTGACGCGTTTGCTGATGATCTCGAACACGCCCTGACAGGCATCTTCCAGGTAGTCGAGCATACGCGTGAAGCTGTCCAGACCGCCGTAATAGGGATCCGGCACCGTTGCCTCTTCGTAGTCGTTAGCGAATCGCATAAGCAGCATCAGCTTGTGCTGTTGCGGCTTCGGACAAATTTGCTGCAGATACGACAGATTGTCCCAATCCATTGCAAGAATCAGATCGAACTCCTTGAAATCATTGGGAGTGACCTGCCGGGCGCGGCATTGGGAAATATCGTAGCCGCGCTTTCTCGACACCAATTGGGCGCGACCGTCCGGAGGATCACCAATATGGTAGTCCTGAGTTCCGGCCGAATCTGTCGTAATGGAGTCTTGTAAGCCTGCCTCTTCGACAAGGCGACGAAAGACCCCCTCCGCAGCGGGAGAGCGACAGATATTGCCCATGCATACAAAAAGAACTTTAGTGACCATAGCCATATAGTGTGATGGAAAACCCTAAGAAAGGCAAGAGTTATTTACGTTTCAATATGAGTTATATAAAGATTTTTTCTTAAAAATCAAGATGCTAAGACCCACGAATCGAACCGCATGACGATACTTAAATCATACACGCTTTAAATTCAAGTGAAAATAGCCAAAAGCCAAATATTTAGTGCACAGCACAACTTTCATGCAATCCATGCACCAAAAAAGAGCATGAACGAAAAACGTTGTTGCAACGCACACAAATTGCCGGCGTCGCCTGCGCACGGCGACGCCGGGTGCCTTAAATTCAGGCGTTTGCGTTGAGATTCTGATTGAATATGGGCGCCGTCAATGCCAGAGACGTAAGTCTGGCCTGCACATCATAAATGCGCGACGTAATCATCAGCTCATTGACACCAGTAGCCTCAATAAAGCGCTCTATGCCATGTTGTACAGTGGTGGGCGATCCAACCATGGAATAAGCCAATTTCTGCTCGACACCGGCCTTTTCCATGGGCGTGACCAGCGCATCGATATTGTCTACCGGCGGCGGCATTTTGCCTGGCTTGCCCCGGAACAGCTGCACCGACGCCAGTTGCATGGAAGTATAGTGAAACCGGGCCTCTTCATCCGTATCGGCAGCAATGACGTTGATACAGGCCACCGCATATGGCTTTTCCAGATAGGCTGACGGCTGAAACATGGTCCGGTAGACTGACAGCGCGGGCATCAGATCGGTAGGTGCAAAATGCGATGCAAATGCAAAGGGCAGACCAAGGTGGGCCGCCAACTGGGCACTATACAAACTGGAGCCCAGCAGCCATAAGGGAACACGCAAACCGGCGCCCGGCACCGCCCGCACAGCCTGTCCTGGCCGCGCGTCTTCAAAATAGGCCTGCAACTCCTGAACATCTTCAGGAAATCGTTCTGCGGCAGCATGGATGTCGCGCCGCAATGCCCGGGCCGTTGTCATATCCGTACCGGGCGCACGCCCAAGCCCCAGATCAATACGATCAGGATAGAGCGAGGCCAGCGTGCCAAATTGCTCGGCAATCACCAGCGGCGAATGATTCGGCAGCATGACACCACCCGACCCAACCCGAATCGATTGCGTGCCGCCCGCAATAAACCCGAGCGCAACCGAGGTCGCCGCGCTGGCAATCCCCGGCATATTATGGTGCTCGGCCATCCAGAAGCGGCGATAGCCCAGTTTTTCAGCGGTCTGCGCCAGCCTCAGGGAATGATGCAATGCTTCGCGGGTAGTTTCGCCTTCATTGACGGGAGATAAATCTAATACGGAAAATGGAATCACAACGGCCTCGCAAAATTCTGGCAGCAGGCGCTTTTAACGGGCCTGAAGGTATAAAAGCAGAGGTTCAGCACGCAGCGCGCCCGGCAGGCGACGCAAATAAACAGCACGCAGTTAGCCGCACCGATCTGCACGGAAAAATAGTTGACTAAGCAATAGTAATACAGGCAAGGACCGGAGACGACAAAAACCCTGTCCTTAGCATGACTGTCCGCTACATGGCCGATGGCAGTGTTCGCAAAAATGCCTCATCTTCGCTCGTCAGCCACCCCTTTTGTCGGGCCGCCTCGATCAGATCCGGGCGGCGACCTGCAGTGAGTGCAAGCGAGGCCTCTCGCCTGAAGCGCGCAATATTTTTATGATGACCCGAGGACAGCACCGACGGTACCGGTACACCATTAAATAGCTCCGGGCGTGTGTAGTGAGGACTGTCCAGCAGACCGGACAATGACGGCTGAAAAGAGTCCTGGATTGCCGAATCAGCCGTATGCAGCACGTCGGGCAGCAACCTGACAACGGCATCCATGATTGCCATGGCGGCAATTTCTCCACCCGAGAGCACAAAATCACCCAAAGACAGCTCGTCGTCTACATACTGGTCGATAAAGCGCTGGTCAATGCCTTCGTAGCGACCACAAAGCAGAATCGCACCCGGCGTGGCCGCAAGCGACTGGGCTACCCCTTGGTCAAAACGACGCCCTACGGGGCTCATCAGAATGACAGGCAAAGGCGGTACGCCCTGTTCCAACTGATGCGAGCGTGCTGCCATCAATGCATGCTCGAGAGGCTGGCTGAGCATAACCATACCCGGCCCGCCGCCATAGGGGCGATCATCGACCGTATGATGTACGTCTGTGGTGTAGTTTCTGGGGTTCCAGGTATTGACCGACCAGATGCCCTGCCGATGAGCCCTGCCCGTAACCCCCGAATCGCTCACTGCCGTGAACAATTCAGGAAACAGGGTAATTACATCAAACCGCATCAGAAATCCAGTGGAAAGCGGGTAACGATGCGGCGAGCGGCTACATCCACCTGCGGCACGTGTTCGCTGACAAACGGCACCAGCCATTCCTGGACACGCCCTTTGGCGTCAAGAAGCGGTGCCGGCTCGCCCTGCGCGTCAGCCTGATGCCGGGCTACCCGTAGCACGCCGTGCGCACCATTATCCATCACCTCCAGGACAATACCTGCAAGCTGGCCGTCATCTTCAAGATAAACCCGGCTGCCAATCAGATCGACCCAGTAATATTCATCGTCTGGCGCCGAAGGAAACAGGCTGCGAGACGCAAAAATCGATGTGCCTTTCATGGCCTCGGCCTGATCGCGATCGGTAACACCCACCAAGGCCGCCACCAGATCGGAGCCCTGCTCCCGCACCCGTTGCACGTCAATAGGCGTATGGGCAGACAACAGCGCGCCATTACGCGGCGACACACGCGCCAGCCACCACTGCTCAATATCCAGCAGCGCGCTGCGGTCGTCCGAATAGGGCTGGATTTTTACCATACCCTTGACGCCGTAGGCAGACACAATACGGCCAAGCTCGACCAGATCCTCGGGTAGCGTGCTCATTCCAGCTCCAGGCATTGAAAATTCAAATGATGATAAAACAAAAAAAGGGGCGCCACAAAAAAGGACGCCAGACCATAGGCGCCCGCAAGCTGACTTCAGTCACAAACGCGGCCATTTGACGGTCTATTGGACGCCCCTCTGGACGATCTAAATCCACGATCCCATTGACAACCCGATTGAACGGCCTGTCGGACGGTCTGTTGGGTGGTTTATTTTACTTTAAACCGATTTGTCCAATAGCGACGGCGTAGCGACGACGCAAATGGCAAAGCCCCGGCATGAAGCCAGGGCCAGAGCCAGTACTTTTACCCGTTTGATACAGGCGCAAGCAACGCCGACGCTTGATTCAGAAGCAAACCTTAAGCAAAATCCGCTTTTGAATAAAGCTGCTTTGAACGCTTTGAATTTAAGCGTTGGCTACTTTTGCCGAGTATTCTTTAACCAGACGGGCAACAGCAGGAGACAGCTGAGCGCCGTTATCAACCCAGTATGTAACGCGGTCAGATGCGATGCGCAGGGCTTCTGTGCCTTCTTTGGCTACAGGATTGTAAAAGCCGACGCGCTCAATGAAACGACCGTCACGACGGTTGCGCGAATCGGCAGCAACCAGATTATAGAACGGACGTTTTTTTGAGCCACCGCGGGCAAGACGAATAACCACCATAGGTAGACCTTTGTGAATGAGTTCAGGAATTCTTAAAACAGAAGATGATAGCACCAATTGCCA
>JBOIGK010000426.1:0-11216 GCA_050742695.1 Advenella sp.
CGCCAGGCCTGTGGCCGCAGATGCGCATAACGTGCAGCCAGCGGCGCGATCTCAAAAAGGGCCTCCAGCATATTGACGCGTATGACACTATGGGCGCGGAAATAGGCATCCATGGCGGCATCATTGCCGGCAATGGCGCCGGTGTGCGATTGCGATAGCGCATCCCCTTGCTCCGAGCGCCCCAGCTTGTATGCAATCACCGGCTTGCCGACGCTGCGCGCCCGTTCCAGCGCGCCACTTAATGTGTCCACATCCCGCAAGGTTTCCAGAAACAGCAGTATCACGCGGGTCGCATCATCGTCCACCATGGCATCCAGTATTTCGCCAACTGAAATATCGCTTTCGTTGCCGACGGAGACCAGGTGGGAAAAACCAAAACCGCGAGCAGCCGCCCGCGACATGAGCGAACCCATCATTGAGCCGCTTTGCGAAATAATGCCGATATCGCCGGCCGTCAGATTGTCCATTTCGAATGCGGCATTAACTGAAATGACGGCACCGCTATGGACGTTGGCCAGGCCGATACTATTGGGGCCCAGAATGCGCACGCCCAGTCGTCTTGCAGTCGCACACAGTTGCTGCTGCCTTTGGATGCCCTCATCGCCCGCTTCTGCAAAACCGTCGGAATAGATGGTGACCATGCCGATGCCTTTGCGGGCGCATTGCTCCACCACGTCGGTGACACCTGCACTGTCGATCATCACGAACGCATGATCCACGTTATCGGGAAGCTGGTCGATGCTGCCCCAGGCTTTGACACCATTGATCTGCGTGGCCGACGGATTGACTGGATAAATATTGCCGGCAAAGCCGTGCTTCTGCATGAAACGCAAGGGTCTGGCAGTATTTTTTTTCTGATTGCTTGAGGCGCCAATCAGTGCTACCGACGCGGGGTTGAGCAATGCCCTGTTAAATGCCCGGCGCTGCGAAGAGCAATCGCCGCGCTGGTTTGAATCATCATGTGTCATCGTAATTACCACTACTTCATTATGAAATTTTTATTGTCTTGGGCGTCAGCTAAGTGATAGCTGCCGTACTTGCAACGCTTCGAGCATCCAGATCTGCGATTTGAGTGCGACCGCAGCCTGGGCGCCCAGCACAGGCGTGACCAACTCATCATATTTATCGTTGAGTTCGTCATCATCTAACGGACATTCCGGATCGCCCTTGCGGTCCTGCGCATAGTGTTCATGAGTCTGGCCACTGTTCATCACAATCGTCACGCGCGAAGAGCGATGACGCGGGAACGCGGCGGTCAACGCCTCATCAGCAGTCAAAGAGATTTTTTTCATCAAGGCGCGCGTGTCCGTATCCGTGAGTCGCTCTGTATCGAAGGCGTTCAGCCTGACCGACCCGTGGCGTAGCGCATGGGCAACCACATAGGGCAAACTGAATTTGCCTTCAAATGCCGTCAGCGGATCCGCATTTCCTGTCACGTTGATCGCAGTTTGATAGGTCGCCACGTGGATCGACGCGATGTCGTCCGGCCTGATGCCATGTTCCTGCTGCAGCGCGAGCACGGCATCGATGGAAGCAAAGGTATGGCCACAACAACCATGATTTTTCTGGGTAATGCGGGTGATGTTGTAGTCCAGGCCAAGACCGGCAGTGACCACGGGAAGATTCAGCGATCCGCCCAATGCCGCAGCAAAACCGGCCTCGCCTTCCAGAATGTCGGCCACGCCGGTTACGCCAGCCGCCGCGGCAGTGCCCGCCCGGATACCCACTGCAGCAGCGTGCCCGGCATGCAGTGCCTTGGTCATGGCGTCCGAGCGGAACGCCTGTTGCAAGCCGGAAGCAAACGTTGCTGCGGTGGCAATGGCGTGCTGCATCACGGTCTGATCCCCAGGCGCATACAACGCGGCCACGGCAGCGGCAGCGCCAATACTGCCAACCGTTCCCGTCGTATGAAAATAGCGGTAGTGAGCAGGCTGAATGGCTGCAGCCAGGCGGGTGGATATTTCATACCCCACCACAATTGCCGTCATGAACGCCAGCCCGTCAGCGTCTCGCGTATCTGCGGCCGCCAGTGCTGCGGATATGACAGGACAGCCCGGATGATAGACCCCATCCCGGAAAATATCATCGAATTCCACCGTATGCGACACACTGCCGTTGATCCAGGCGGCTGTGGCAGGGAAGGTAGTGGTGCCAAAGCCCGGCAGACGAGCGAAGCCGACACCAGTTTCATCCGCATGCGCCCGAACCAGTTCTACACCCGGCGACATGCGCGTACCGGGATACAGCGCGGCCAGCCAGTCCAGCACCGCGCGTTTCGTATGATGAAGTACCGGGTCGGTCAGCGTGCGTTCACCGCTTTCCCGGGCGCCGTAATGAGCAAGTTCATGTATGAGCATAGATCGCTTTGTATGTGAAGGCCGCCTTGCGGCAGCAAGCAAATGTAAGCATTCATTCTAGGCAACTGGCGCCACCGGGCTTTGAAAGTTTGTGAACGCTGCTATCTCGTACCGTGCAAGCAACCATCCGGCGCCAAGCCAGCGGGCAAAATTCCAGCGCTGGCAGTGGTCTGCAATCCTGCGTTTTCAATTGTGATTTGGATTGGCTTGGGCCACCGGCCACAGTACTGTTCGCAAGCGCCTGCCCTTCAGTAGCGGTCCGTCGGGCCTGGCATGGGCAGCCGAAAAGCGCGCTGCCATCACCAAAGGTGATGTTGTCCATGACTTTTGGTAGCTTACACAGACGTAAAATCCGGCTTAGACTTCAACCAAAGCTGTTGCAGGCTGCCATGGCGTTACAATCGGCGCCTTTCCTGTACGGCAACAGGACTCAATTACAAAATAAACACAAGGGTGATTGCGCCGTGATCACCCACATGGAGACAAATTTTATGCGTCTGAGCCCCTCTTTTTTCTTGCTGACCTGTGCGGTAGCGCTCGGGCTTGCGCCTGCTGCCCATGCCGAAGTCAGTTTTTCTGAACGTCCAATTCGACTGATTGTGCCCAGCTCGCCCGGTTCGGGACTGGATAATCTGGCCCGTACCTTTGCGCCCAGCATGGGACAGGCCCTGAAGCAATCGGTCGTGGTTGAAAATCTGGCCGGCGCATCCAACATTTCCGGTACTCGCGAACTGGTGCGCGCCAAGCCCGATGGCTACACCCTGGAGCTGATCTCCTCGAACCATGCGGTCAATCCAAGCCTGCACAAAAGCCTGCCCTATGATTCGGTTAAGGATATTACGCCTGTATCCAATCTGGTGACCTCGCCGCTAGTGGTCGCCGTACCCAATACATCGCCCTACAAAACCCTGGGCGAATTGATTGCTGCGGCCAAAAAAGAGCCCAAACGGCTCAATTACGGGTCGGCCGGTGTCGGTACGGCCCTGCATCTGGCCGGCGTGCTCTTTGAAAAGCGTGCCGATGTACAAATGACCCATATTCCCTATAAAGGCGGCAACACAATTGTGAATGATCTGGTCTCAAACCAGATCCAGGTCGCTTTTCTGGCCGTTGCCAGCGTCTCGGAACAAATCAGGGGTGGCATGCTGCGCGGTCTGGCGGTCACTTCGTCCAAGCGCAGCCAGATCCTGCCCGAACTGCCGACATTAACCGAAGCTGGGGTTGCAGACTATGTTTACGAACCGTGGCTAGGCATGATCGCACCGGCAAATCTGCCCGATGACATTCGCAATAAGCTGCAGGCCACGGTCAAGGATGTGTTTGCCACATCAGAGGTGAAAGACAAACTCGAACGCCTTGGCTTTAATATTGTTGCGTCCGATCCTCAGACGTTTGGCAAAACCATTCAGAAAGACATCGACGAGAGCGCAGCGCTGCTCAAATAAGTATCTTGACCCTTTGAGCAGGCCGGGTCAGTCAAATGGCCCTGCTGCGCTCCTGATGGCTTTGCGAGGGTAGCCAGGCTTGTAGCTGGTGTGTCCTTACATGGTTTTTCACTATTTACTTACATGTCTACCGGTGCTCTAATCCCGATCAAACCTGGTTTTCGCGAGTTTGATTTGTGGTCCATTGATCCTACTTCCCTGTATCTGTTCATCGCCGTGTGTGAAACCGGCAGCATTGCCCGTGCCGGCGAGCGGGAACTGCTGTCTGCTGCGGCCGTGAGCAAGCGCATGGTTGAAATAGAAAGAAAAATTGGTGCGCCGCTGTTGTTGCGCAGCCAGCGCGGCGTTACGCCCACCTCGGCCGGCCAGGTGCTGCTAAAACACGCCCGCAGTATCATGGTGGATTATCGTAAGCTGCAAAGTGAGTTAAGTGAGCACGCCCAGGGCGTCAAGGGCCATGTACGGCTGCTGTCCAACGTCTCGGCCATCATGGAATTTTTGCCGGCTGATCTGACCTCGTTCCTGGAAACCCACCCGAACATCCAGGTTGATCTCGAAGAGCATTTCAGTAGTGATATTCCCAGAAAAATCGAAGAGGGCAACGCCGATATCGGCATTTGTCGCGATTTCGTCCCAACCGGCAACACCTGTGTGACGCCCTACCGCTACGACCATTTCGCGATCGTGGTCAACAAGGCGCACCCGCTGGCCGGCAAAAAATCGCTTATGTTCGAGCAAACGCTGGACTATCCGCAAATCGGCTTTTCCATGCAAACCTCCATGAACACGCTGATGTCGCATATAGCGGGGCGTCAGGGCAAGACCCTGACCTATCGCACTCATGTCAGTTCCTTTGACGCGGCCTATCGGCTAATTGAAGCCAATCTGGGCATTGCCGCACTACCACGCGAAGCTGTCGAACGCTATGTCAGGCTTTATGATCTGGAGCTGATTCCGCTGGACGATCCATGGGCACGACGCAACTTCGTACTGTGTACCCGCGCCAACGAAGCGCTGTCGGGGTCGGCCCAGAAACTCTTTGATCACCTGCAGGCCCAGGCTACTCGCGCCTTACCCGCTCACACTTGAGGCGAGACACGCCCCGGCCATAACAAAACCTGATGGTTACCATGACCATCGGGGCATTACCGTAAACGGCAATTCGTCGTAGACTGTTCCCATCAATGTAAAGGAACTGTCATGACAGATCATGTCCATATTCAGGAGGTCGGCTTGCGCGATGGTCTGCAAAGCATCGCCACCACCATGCCGACCGAAGCCAAGAAGCGCTGGATCAGCGCTGCATACGACGCCGGATTGCGCTATATCGAAGTAACCTCATTCGTCCCGCCAAAGCTGTTGCCCCAGTTGGCAGACGCCGCACAAATCGTGGACTATGCCCTGCAGTTTGAGGGCCTGACCGTCACTGCGCTGGTGCCCAATCTGAAGGGCGCCGAAAACGCCCTGAAGGCTGGCGTGCATCGCATTGTGGCCCCAATCTCTGTCAGCACGCAGCACAGCCTGGCCAATGTCCGCCGTAAACCGATGGAAATGGTGCAGGAATTCGGACGTATCCGTGAACTGATCGATGCCCACGGTGCTCGCACAACGCTGATCGCCGGCCTGTCTACCGTATTCGGTTGTACGCTGCAGGGTGCAGTGCCTGTAGATGACGTATGCGATGTCGTTATCGGCAGTATCGCAGCAGGCGCCGATACCGTGGCGCTTGCCGATACGACGGGACACGCAACACCCGCGCAGGTGCAGCAGGTCATTACGGCGGTGCGTGCAGTGGCGGGCGAACGCTTGCGCAGCATGCATTTTCATGACACTCGTGGTATGGGCCTGGCCAATACGGTTATCGCACTGCAAAACGGCATCAGGGAGTTTGATGCGTCACTGGCCGGCATCGGCGGCTGCCCGCATGCGCCCGGCGCCACCGGCAACGTGGTCACCGAAGATCTGGTTTTCATGCTCGAATCGATGGGCTATCACACCGGTATTTCAGTTGAAAGCCTGCTGGCCTGCCGGCAGATCCTGTCGCAGGCGCTGCCGCAAGAACCCCTGTATGGTTTTATCAATCGGGCAGGTCTGCCCAACACATTCACGCAGCAAAGAGCAACACAATGAATTCTGTCACATCACAAGCATTGCCCCTGGAGGGTATCCGCGTCGTTGAAATGTCCCATATGGTTATGGGGCCAACCTGCGGAATGATTCTGGCCGATCTGGGCGCTGAAGTCATCAAAGTAGAACCGCTTACCGGCGACAAAACCCGCGAACTGCTGGGTGCTGGCGCCGGTTTTTTCCGCACCTTCAACCGCAACAAGAAAAGTATTTCGGTTGACATAAAAGACCAGCAGGCCATTGACGCTGTCCTCAAATTGGTTGATTCAGCAGACGTTTTTGTCGAAAACTTCAAGCCTGGTCGCATGGCTTCGCTGGGCCTTGATTACGAGAGCCTGAAGGCGCGCAATCCCGGGCTTATTTATGTGTCGCACAAGGGTTTTTTGCAAGGACCGTACGAGAAGCGCCTGGCCCTGGATGAAGTAGTGCAGATGATGGCCGGACTGGCCTATATGACCGGCCCCGTTGGTCGACCGCTGCGTGCCGGCACCTCTGTGAACGACATCATGGGCGGCATGTTCGGTGCGCTGGGTGTCCTGGCGGCACTGTTTCAGCGCAACAGCACAGGCCAGGGCAAGGAAATCCAGAGCGCACTGTTCGAAAACTGCGTGCTGCTCTCAGCGCAACACATGCAGCAGTATGCGGTCACGGGCGTGGCCGCCAACCCCATGCCGGAACGCATCAGCGCCTGGGGCATTTATGATACGTTCGAATTGGCCGGTGGCCGCCTCATGTTCATCGCCGCCACGGGCGATGCGCCATGGAAGGAACTGTGCGAGATTCTGCAACGCCCGGATCTATATCTCGATCCGCGCCTGAAAACCAATAATGATCGTGTGCTCGCGCGTGATTGGCTGATTCCCGAACTGGGTGTAACGCTCAAAAGTATGCAGGCCGAAGCGCTGGCTCCCGTTTTTGAAGCCCGGCAAATCCCGTTTGCCTATATCACCAAGCCCGAAGAGCTATTCGATGACCCGCACCTGCAGCAAAGCGGTGGTTTGGGCCGTCAGGTATTGGAAGACGGATCGGAAACGCCCATGCCGCTGTTGCCGATCAGCATGGACGGCCAGCGTCTGCTGCCGCGGCAACCCATCGCGCGTATTGGTGAACACACAGAAAGCGTATTACGTGATCTGGGCTACGAGGCGGCCGAGATCGCCCGCCTGGCCGCAGCCGGTGTGTTGAAGGTAGCGTAACAGATTACGCTACGGGACTGGATAGCCCGCCTGTTGTGCTATCGCCTGCAATCCGGCAATCGTAAACGTGTGCATATGACGGGCCATATCTTCGACAGCGTGTGAATACAGCGGCTGTATCGGGGTCGCAATACGCCGGTCCAGTATCAACAACATCATAACCGGCCCGATGACACTTAACACGGAGCGTAATAACTGCGGATCGGCCACAGGCATGCCGGTCAGCTCCATGATAACCTCGCGCAATACCTCAAACTTGGGCAGCGTGTCTTCTTCCATAATTTGCGACAACAGGGGCGACGGCGCCAGCAATTCTCGCGCCCACAAGCGAATATGCCAGCTTTTGGCATCATAGGTTGCACGCAACAGCCCTTCGATCAGTAGGTAGAGTTTGTTCGAAGGCGGCGCCGCACTATGGCCGATCTGCCGCACAAAATCCAGGCTCATAACTTCGCGATGCACTTCCTTGAGCAGGACCAGATACAGGCCATCGCGACTACCGAAATGATAGTTCACAGCTGCCATATTGACGCCAGCGGCCTCGCAGATAGCCTTGCTGGTCGTATCGGCATAGCCGCGTTCGGCAAACAGGGTGCCGGCCTGCGCAATAATATGCCGCACTGTCGCATCGCCGTCGCTACGGCTGGCGCGACCACTGCGAACGACGGGGGTGGCAGAGGCCGCCTGGGGGCTTTTGCTACGGGAGCTGTTTTTGGCAATCATGATATCTGGAATCAAAATAACAAATGGGCGCTTTACATATAATTCAAATTTGAATTAGAATTATAGCTCATTTGCTCTTGCCCGACACACGACGTGAACGGATTATTTCAATCATGAATAAAAAAATCGCAGTTGTAGTAGTTCTTGCCGTCATCGCCATCGCTGCCGGCACATGGTGGTTTTATGGACGGTCTGCCCCAACAACCGATCATCTGACGCTATATGGCAATGTTGATATCCGGCAGATCTCACTTGCTTTTGAAAACAGCGATCGGGTACGTGAAATGCGGGTCGAAGAAGGCGACAGCGTGAAGGCTGGCCAGGTACTGGCCACGCTGGATACCCGCACTCTGGCACTGCAAGCCGATCAGGCAAAGGCACAAGTAGGTGCACAGGAACAGGCGTTATTGCGATTGAAAAACGGCACCCGCCCCGAAGAAGTGGAGCAGTTGCAGGCCCAGGTCAGGGCTGCAGAGGCCGAAGCCAGGCAGGCTCAGAGCCGCCACAAACGGTTAAAAGACATTGCTACGCGCTCCGGTGGTCAGGCGATCAGCAAACAGGAAGTGGACGATACACTGGCCTCGGCTCAGGTCGCCGAGGCCCAGCTTGAGAACCAGCGCAAGGCCCTCAAACTGGCCCAGATCGGACCGCGTGATGAGGATATTGCCCAGGCACAGGCCGAGTTGGCTGCAGCAAAAGCGAATCTGGCGCTGCTGGAACATCAATTGACCCTGTCCGTCCTTAAATCACCCACCGATGCGGTTGTCCGCGCACGGTTGCTGGAACCCGGAGATATGGCCTCTCCAGTCAAACCGGCCTATACCCTGGCGCTGACCTCGCCCAAATGGGTCCGGGCCTATGTGAACGAAGTCCAGCTCGGGCACGTCAGGCCCGATATGCCAGCGGCAATCATGACCGATAGCCATCCGGATGAAACCATCTCCGGGCGTGTTGGCTATATTTCACCGGTGGCAGAATTTACGCCAAAGAATGTACAGACTGAAGAGCTGCGTACCAGCCTGGTCTATGAAGTACGTATTCTGGTTGACGATCCGCAGAACAGGCTGCGCCTTGGCATGCCGGCTACCGTCAGTATTGCACTTGACAAGGCGGTTCCTGATACCGATAGCCGGCTTTCGTCCGGAGCAAACAAATGACCAGCCGCAACCCTGCAGCTGACAGCAGCGCTGTCGCAGCAACGGATGGTCGCTTTGCCAGGAAAACAGATAATCTGGCAGGCAGCGCCGAGATGGCCGTTAGCGCCAGCGGAGTCAGCAAGCGTTTCAAGGTAAAGGAAACAGGTTCAACGGTACTGGCATTAGACAACGTGGACGTGCAGGTAGCCACGGGACAGCTCACGGCAATTGTTGGTCCCGATGGGGCTGGCAAAACGACATTTCTCAGGCTTGTGTCCGGACTGATGCGCCCTGACACAGGCTCATTGCAGGTACTGGGTATTGACGTTATTCGCAATCCGCAGGCGGTGCAGGATCGCATCAGCTATATGCCGCAAAAATTCGGGCTATATGAAGACTTGAGTGTGCAGGAAAACCTTGATCTGTATGCCGATTTGCATGGCGTTGCGCAGGACGTGCGCCGGGAACGCTTTGCCAACCTGCTGGAGATGACGGATCTGAAGCGGTTTACCGCCCGCCTGGCCGGCAAATTGTCGGGCGGTATGAAACAAAAACTGGGCTTGGCCTGCACGCTCGTTCGCTCGCCCCAGTTGTTGCTATTGGACGAGCCAACCGTTGGCGTAGACCCTCTGTCACGGCGTGAATTATGGGAAATCGTCCAGCAGTTGCGGGAACAGGAGCAGCTGTCGGTACTGCTGACCACCGCGTATCTGGACGAAGCGGAACGTTGCGCCAGTGTATATGTGCTGCATGAAGGCAAACTGCTTTCCAGTGGCCCACCGGATGCGACCAGTGAACATGCTCGTGGTCTGTGCTATCTGGTAACACCGACCAGCAATGAACACCCCCGCGACCTGCAAGCGCAACTGCTGGATAACACCGCCGCGGTCATCGATGCCGTGCCGGAAGCGGGAGATGTTCGTGTCATTCGGCGTCCCGAATCGGATCCATCACAACTGCAATTGAACGGGCGACAGCTGGAACCTGCGCAGGCGCGCCTTGAGGATGGCTTCATGGTATTGCTGCGCAGTGGTAGCGAAAACGATAGCGACATCAATAGCGGTGTAACCACCGGCCAGGATCCCGGGAATATGGATAATGCCGCTCAAAGCCTTGCAAACACCGGGACTGCGGACCAGATGCAGCCGACCAGCCGGGAGAACGCCGCAGATGCCATAGCTCAACCACGCTTGCAGGACGCCCCGCATACGGCTCCAGGAGACGGCAATAACGGTATCGTGATTGATGTCCGGGATTTGGTCAGAAAGTTCGGCGAATTTACTGCTGTGGACAGCACAACCTTCAACGTCAAGCGCGGTGAGATTTTTGGTTTGCTCGGCCCCAACGGCGCCGGCAAAACCACGACCTTTCGCATGCTTTGTGGGCTTCTGCCTGCCACCAGTGGTCACGCCGAAGTGGCCGGCATGGATATGCGCAAGGCCCGCGCCGAAGCCCGTCAGCGTATTGGCTACGTCTCGCAGAAGTTCGCCCTGTATGGCAACCTGTCAGTGATGGAGAATCTGCGTTTTTTTGGTCGCGCCTATGGGCTGATGGGCAAGCGGCTGGCCCAACGCATTACCGCCGTTACCACACAGTTCGATCTGCAACGCTATGAGAAGATGCCGGCAGGACAGTTGCCGGGCGGCGTCAAACAACGCCTGGCCATGGCTGTCGGGCTGCTGCACGAGCCCGATGTGCTGTTTCTGGATGAACCCACCAGTGGTACCGACCCCCTGGCTCGCCGCGGCTTCTGGCAACGCATTACCCGGCTTGCCGGTGGCGGCACCACGATTGTAATTACAACGCATTTTATGGAAGAGGCCGAATATTGCGATCGGATTGTCATTCAGGATGCCGGCAAACTTGTGGCCTACGGCACACCGGATGAAGTGCGCACGCAGGCAGGCGGGACCGACAGGATGACTATGGAAGCGGCCTTTATCCGTATTGTGGAGCAGGGACGCAGCGAACGTGGCAATAGCCAGAAGGTGGCGGCATGAACACAGAGTCGCAGTCTGCATCGAAAATACGTCCAGATCGTAGCGGCGGCTTCTGGCTGCGTCTGATATCGTTAACGCGCAAGGAGTTCCGCCAACTGTGGCGTGACGCCAGTAATCTGATGATTGGTATCGGTCTGCCGATAGCGCTGATTCTCATTTTTGGCTATGCCCTTACCTTTGATGTACGCGATGCGCGGGTCGCCGTCGTGCTGGAAGATTCCTCGCCCGTGGC
>JBOIGK010000427.1:0-4054 GCA_050742695.1 Advenella sp.
CTTGCCGAACTCATCGGTAAAGACCTGTAATTTTTTTATCTCTATATATCGAAAAATCCCGATATTCCTTTTTAGCGAAATGAGAATCTAATGAAAGCAATCACACTTAACACCTTTGGCGGCCCGGACGCTTTTGAACTTTCTGAGGTGCCCAAGCCGGTACCTGGAGCAGGGCAGGTTCTGGTCCGGGTTCACGCAACGTCCATCAACCCCCTGGACTATCAGGTACGGCGCGGAGACTACCCCGACCTGGTGCCACTTCCGGCCATTACCGGACACGATGTGTCTGGCGTGGTTGAAGCAATCGGTGCAGGTGTGACCGCATTCGCCCCGGGTGACGAGGTCTGGTATACGCCCCAGATCTTCGATGGTCCGGGAAGCTATGCCGAGTACCACGTTGCTGCCGAAAGCATCATAGGCAAGAAACCCGCTGCGCTTAGCCATCTTGAAGCGGCCAGCCTGACCCTAGTCGGGGGAACCGCATGGGAAGCGCTGGTTGTGCGCGCGGGCCTGCGAGTAGGTGAAAGCGTTCTGATACACGGCGGCGCAGGAGGGGTAGGGCATGTGGCCATTCAACTGGCGAAGGCCATTGGTGCGCGGGTAATAACCACTGTGCGTGAAGCAAATTTTGAGTTCGCACGCAGCATGGGCGCCGATGTCGTCATCGACTACGCGAAAGAAGACTATGTCCAGGCTGTGATGCGGGAAACAGCAGGCCAAGGCGTTAACGTTGTTTTCGATACCATCGGTGGCGACACCCTTGCCCGTTCCCCGGAGGTGCTCGCACAGCTGGGTCGCCTGGTTTCGATTGTCGACATCGCGCAACCGCAAAACCTGATTAACGCCTGGGGCAAGAATGCGAGTTATCACTTTGTGTTTACAAGACAGAATCGCGGCAAGCTTGATGAACTGAGCGCGTTGGTTGAACGCGGGCAACTGCGGCCCCATGTTGGGGCTACTTATTCGCTAGCTGATATTCCTCTTGCGCATGCTCGGCTGGAGAGTGCAAATAATGGATTGCGGGGGAAGATTGCGATTGTTGTGGTTAAGTGAGGGAATTCGGGCGCTGTATATGCTTAGACGTATACGGGGTCTGCGAAAGGACGATCACGCAATTGCCGGATATGGCCGAAGCGGAAAACATCCGCAATCCCGTTGCAAACTCATTAAATATCAATGACAGGATTGAGGTGATTCCTGAAGTCTCGGTCATGTCCGGCGCTTGGACAGTTTTTTATGAACCAATGATAAGATTTTCAAAGACTGTGAAAGTTTTTATTTTTCCGATGAATGTTGCTCCATCCGCATGAAGTCGTTTTGCTTCTGGCGAGAGATTAGCTTTTTTAAGAGCATCAATGTCGTCATACCAAAGCTCAGCGATACCATCAATATCGGCTTCGATAACCGGAATGTCCTGCCGGAAACGCTCCTCCACAATATTGGATTGGATATAACGCCGAAGGCCTGGAACGGCATGCGCCAGCGGGGCGTGTTTTTCCACCCAGTGGGTCATGAATTCTTCGTGTGACATGCCTTCTTTTCGTGTAAGCAACGAAATACTTTTGATCATTTAGCGTTTCCCTGAGAGTAAATTACTGTACAACAATATCAGCCGTTTTTATGACGGTTGTCCATAGTTTAGAATCGTTCGTGATTCGTTCGCCTAATTCACTGGATGTACTGGAAGCTGCGTCCATGCCCAGAGTGTGAAGACCGTCCTTGTACTTGGAGGATTCGGCAACTGTTTTGACGGCCGCGTTAAGTTTTTTGATCACTTCTGCGGGCGTTCCAGCGGGTGCGAAAACCCCATACCAGCTAAGTGGTTCAAAACCCTTTAAGCCCAATTCAGCAAAGGTAGGAGTGTCGGGAAGGGTATTTATTCGTTTACTGGAAGTGACGGCAAGAGCACGCAAATTTCCCGCTTTAAGCTGTTCCTGACCTGCCACGGCCGCATCCACGACAAACGTAATTCTGCCGCCAATGACATCAACGAGTGCTGGCGCTGTTCCCTTGTAAGGTATGTGCTGAATATCGATGTTCGCACGGTTCTTTAGCAATTCACCCCATAAGTGCCCTGAACTTCCGGGGCCGGCTGAGCCGAAAGTGACTTTGCCGGGATTCGCCTTTGCATATGAAAGCAAATCATTCAGCTTTTTTGCGGGAAAATCTTTATCAGTGAACAGTACGCTGGCAAATGTTGAAGTCAGACTAATCGGTGCTAATTGGCTGACTTTATAGCTTAATTTCTCTCCAAAAAGAGCGGGGTTAACCGTCATCATTCCTGCTGAAGAATATAACAGCGTATATCCGTCTGGGTGTGCATTGGCAACGAACGAGGCTCCGATGGCGCCGCTTGCTCCCCCCTTGTTTTCGATATAGATTTTTTGGTTAAGTTCTTTTGACAACTCGTCGGCAAACAATCTTGCTGAGGTAGTGGCCGATCCGCCTGCGGCGAAAGGAACAACTAATCGGATTCCCTTTTCCGGATATTCTGCGTAAGCAACCGAGGATGCAATTGCCAACAAGCTTATTGCTATACCTGACTTGATTAATAATTTCATAAAGATTCCGTACGTATAGAACTGATTTAAGCCGAATTTATTTGATCATTGAAGTTCTTGATATAAGTTTTGATTGCATCAGCAACCGCGTCACGCTGTTCTGGCAACAGAGCGTGGCCAGCGTCAGCAATTTGAGCGTGGTTGCACGCTCAACTCCCAGGTCGTGGCTTAATGGCCAGCCATCGCTCTTTGATCGATTCTGCCAGGGCTGGATTCGCCCCGACCAAGTATGCCAAACCAAAAATGTGCAATAAGCCTCATCAAAAATCTCCTCATTAATTTGTTCTTTGTTCGCAGCTGCACACTGTGTTTGAATCGTGATGTGAGCGACCGAGTTTGTATATTCGAATGGTTGTCGGAAATGCTAATTGGTTTTGATATTTATGTCAATAAGTTATACTATTGACCTTTATAGGGCATAATATTTAAGCTTTCGAGCTGTTGACTTTTACCAATCCAAGTCATGATCCTGGCGACGAAAAAAAAGTGAACAGTAGGTGTTCTATGAATTTCCGGCAATTATAAAAAGGAGACATAAATGAAATTTTTAGGATTGATGGCAACTTTGGGTGTGTCAATTTCTTTTTTCGGCTGCGCATCCAATAAGAATGACACCGGCCCGATGAGTATTGCTAAACAAGGTAGTTTCTTTGTTGGCGGAAAAAATATCAAATCAAATTCGGTATCAAACTTACCCATCTACTCATCCTCGGGGACAATTGCGGTAGACCAGGTATATGTCCACTACCAAAAACCGACAGATGCAAAAAATGCATCTGTGGTCTTAATCCATGGTTGTTGCTTGACCGGCAAGACCTGGGAGTCTACCCCGGATGGCCGAATGGGATGGGATGAATTATTCGTACGGAATGGTTTTTCTACATACGTCGTGGATCAAGCCTCGCGAGGTCGGTCTGCCGTCGATCCATCGACCCTCATTGCAGTCAAAGGTGGTCGCCTGGCTTCTAAGCAATTGCCGATGGTGAATCACGTATCGCAGGAGGATGCGTGGGAGGTTTTCCGCTTTGGGCCCAAATATCCAGAAGTTTATCCTGGCATGCAATTCCCACTAGATGCTCAGGCAGAGTTCTGGAAGCAAATGGTTCCAGACTGGATTAGAGCATTACCCAAACCCACTCCCACGGTGCCCGCATTGTCTGAACTGGCTCAGAAAATCAATGGCGCAGTGCTTATTAGCCACTCCCAATCTGGTATTTTCCCCTTTGAGACGGCAAAATTGAACCCTGCTGGTATCCGTGCAATCGTATCGATTGAACCAGGCGCGTGCCCTGCAGCGGATGAAGACTTGTCTTATCTGAAAGGTATCCCCGTATTGGTTCTTTGGGGCGATTATGTGAACAAATCCCCACGCTGGGCACCGCGGTTAAAGGCATGCAAGGAATTCGTAGCAGCAGCGAATAAAGCAGGAGTCAAAGCGCAAAATGTGATGTTGAGCGATTTAGGCATGACTGGTGCGTCACATATGCTCATGC
>JBOIGK010000428.1:0-7694 GCA_050742695.1 Advenella sp.
GGACGTGCGACAGCGATTGCGTTTGCGTGCGTTCGACATAGCGCAGCAGCGCGCCGGCCGCGCAAATGGCGGCAGGCATATCGGCCATGCCGAAGCTGCCCAGCGAGTCGATCTGAAAATGCTGGCAAAGCAGGGTGTTGGCATCATTCAGGTCATAGTGCCAGTCGGCAGTGTGACTGATCGAGCCGCCAAATTTTGTCTCAAGGGTAAAGGAGTCGGCGTGCACGATTTCCGCGGGAGCGATGCGGTGGATTTCCGAGTCCAGGGCTTCCTTGTCGCATTGTGTGACTTTGAACTGGCCGCTGGCCAGGTTGAGCCAGGCCAGCCCGTATTTTGGCGCCTTGCCTTTGGGCGGTAGAAAAATCGACAGCAGGGGTCGGTCCAGCTTGGAAGGCAACAGGGTTTCGTCGGTGAGCGTGCCGGGCGTAACAATGCGCACGATCTTGCGTTCAACGGGGCCCTTGCTCGTTGCCGGATCGCCGATCTGTTCACAGATCGCTACCGATTCGCCCAAGGCGACCAGACGCGCCAGATAGGTTTCCATGGCATGCACCGGAACACCTGCCATGGGAATGGGCTGGCCATTTGAGTTTCCCCGCTTGGTGAGCGTCAGATTCAGCAGCCTGGCGGCCTGCTCGGCATCCTCATAGAACATTTCATAAAAATCTCCCATACGATAGAACAGCAGTACAGACCCGGCCTCAAGCTTAAGGCGCAGGTACTGCTGCATCATGGGGGTGTGGCCGGAAGTCGCAATTTTACTGGTTTCTGCTGGCATGAGTGATAGGTTGTTTAAGGTGTTCTGGCGTTCAATCGGCTATTTTACGATTATCCTGGGCCCGGTTGGGCGACGAGTCATTCGCCGATCCGTATTACCGCTCTGTCGATCAGTGCCAGCACTGCATTTTCCGCGGCCATGGCGTCGCGGGCACCGATTGCATCCAGCAGTGTTTTATGTAGCAGCAGTGCCTGGGGATCCGGACCCCACTGGTCACTGGATGCGCGAAAACTCATGGTCCAGACGGCAGACAATGCCATTTCCAGTTGCCTGAAGAAAACATTGCCGCTAGCGTGTACGACTGCACCATGAAAACGTAAATCGGCTTCGATATAGTCCGCACGATTGTTCGCGCACGACATGGCCTGGTATGCAAGTTGCAATACCTCGATATCTGTTTGTTCGGCTCGTAATGCGGCCAGATGCGCGGCCTGGGGCTCAATGGCCTGCCTCAGTTCCATCAGGTCGGCCATCAGTTTTTTGTCCGGTGGCAATCGTGCGTACCAGTCCAGCACGGATGGATCGAAAAGATTCCATTTACTGCGTGGCAGTACATGTGTGCCGATGCGCGGCCGGAGTGATATCAGGCCTTTGGCGGCCAGGCTTTTCATCGCCTCTCTGATAATGAGGCGGCTGGCGCCATAAGTATTGGCCAGTTCCTGTTCGGTGGGAAGCTGGATGCCTTCGGCAAAATGCCCGGCAACAATACTGCTGCCTAAAGCATCGACTATTTGCTGATGAAAGTTTCGTAACTGGGATGAAGACATGGCGACAAGTATACCTGTAACACAGAGGTTCACATGCTCCTGATGCATTGACATTAATTATATAATGATTATATGATTGAATTTTAAAAATATAAAAACACCTACCCACCACAACGGCGAAACAACTTAAGTTCGCAACAAGGAGACATCGCATGAGAAAACCAATGACCGCGCTCTTGCTGGCGCTGGCCGGGGCGTTGCTCGGCCCCGCCCTGGCCGGCGCGCAGCCGTTTCCGTCCAAGCCGATTCGCATGATTGTTCCGGTCCCGCCTGGCGGCTCTGGCGATTTGGTTTCCCGTCTGGTAGCGGGTGCTGCCGCAGACGATCTGCAGCAGCCGATCGTTATTGACAACCGTCCGGGCGCAACCGGCAATATCGGCACTGTTGCCGCAGTCAATGCGCCGGCCGACGGCTACACCATATTTTTATGCAGTATTGGCAACTGTTCGGTTAACACCAGCCTGTACGCCAATCCGGGTTTTGATCTGTTCAAGGACATTGCACCGGTCATATTGCTGGGTTCATCCATCAATGCGTTTGTTACCGGACCCAATACGGGCATCGATAGCGTGCAGACGTTGATCAGAAAAGCCAAGACGGGCGATATCAGCTATGGCTCTTCTGGCGTGGGCGCATCCAATCACCTGGCAGGTGAACTGCTCAAGAAAATGGCCAATATCTCTTTACTGCATGTGCCGTACAAAGGATCAGGTCCTGCGATTACCGATTTGATCGGCGGACAAATAGACGTTTTCTTTGACAACGAACCGTCGATTCTGCCCTTTATCAAATCGGGAAAAGTCAATGCGCTTGCTGTAACCGGACGCACCCGCTCAGCCAATTTGCCCAATGTGCAAACCATGCAGGAGCTGGGCTATAAAGGGTTTGTTATCGAGCCATGGTTCGCTATCGGGGCGCCTGCAGGAACCCCGGCGCCGGTGATTCAAAGATTGAATGCCGCTTTCAATCACGCTCTCCAGGACCCTGCTGTCATCAGCAAACTGAATCAATCTGGCATTGGGGCCATTGGTGGCGCACCTTCTGTGCTGGCCAGGCACATCAAGTCCGAACATGACAAATGGGCCGAACTGATTCGCGCCCAACATATTTCCACAGAGTAAAAAATATGCGTATTACAGGTATTGAAACAACAAGACTGACATCCCAGCCTAATCTGATCTGGGTGGAAATAGAAACAGATGAGGGTATCACCGGACTGGGTGAAACCTTTCGCGGCGCGCAGGCGGTAGAAACCTATCTGCATTCCATAGCAGCGCCATTGATTCTGGGCGAAAATCCGCTAGACATCGAACGCCTGCACAAGGTGCTTTTTCGTGGCTATCTGGGTTTTAACGGCAGTGGCGTAGAAAGCCGTGCTGCATCGGCCATAGATATCGCTCTATGGGATATCTTCGGCAAGGTTACCGGCCAACCCGTGTACCAGTTGCTGGGTGGCGCTTGTCATGAACGTATGCGTACCTACAATACCTGCGCGGGCGTTGACTACAATAGTAAAAGTATTCAACGTCGGCTGATTCAGCCCGGGGCAGAAAAAATCCGTGGTCGTTATGATGATCAGATTGCTTTCATCGAAGATCCGGCGCAGCTTGCGCAGAGTCTGATTGACGAGGGCTTCGGCGCCATGAAAATATGGCCGTTCGATGGCGCAGCCATGGAAACCGGTGGTCAGTATGTCAGTGCTCGGCAAATGCGGCAGGGCCTTGAGGTGTTTGAGAAAATCAGGCTTGCCGTTGGTGACCAAATTGAAGTCATGTGTGAGTTTCATTCAATGTGGAACGTGACTTGCGCACTGGCCATCGCCCGGGAACTCAAGCAATTTCGGCCCTTCTGGGCCGAAGATCCAATAAAGATGGATAGCCCAGGACTGTTGGCCGATTACCGCAGGCTTGCACAGATCCCGGTGTGTGGCAGCGAAACCCTGGCATCCCAGAGCACGTTTCGCGATTTGCTGGCCGAACACGCACTGGATATTGTGATGCTTGATCTGTCCTGGTGTGGCGGCATCAGCGAAGGCAGGAAAATTGCCAGTCTTGCCGATGCATATCAAAAGCCGATTGCGCCGCACGACTGTACCGGGCCGGTGGTGCTGTGGGCTTCTCTGCATCTGGCCCTGGCATCGCCCAATGCGATTTTTCAGGAAGTGGTACGTGCGTTTCTTAATACCTTTTATAAAGACCTGGTCACTGAGCTGCCTGTTCTGGATAAAGGATTTCTGTTGCGCCCGGATGCCCCGGGCCTGGGTACGGCGCTGGCGCCGACGGTAAAGAGCGATGCGCAGGCCTGCATTCGTCGCAGTACACTACCTATTTAACGATTCAGACAATTTTACTTACGGAGACGGACATGGCAACTTTCGACCGAGCACAGGTGCGGGCTGCGCTTGATGGCATTTCAGGAATTCTGGTTACCCCCTTTGATGACAACGGCAAGATTGAACCGGCGCGCCTGCAACCAATTATCGATAACGCAATAAATGCAGGTATACACATTTTGGTAGCCAACGGCAATACCAGTGAGTACTACAGCTTGCGCTATGCGGAAAGCGAAGCCATGGTGTCTGCGGTGGCGGGCCAGATACGTGGGCGGATTCCATTGCTTGGCGGGGTGGGGCGCGGCATTGAAGAGGCCTGCGACCTTGCTGCCGCTTCCCGGGCGGCTGGCGCCGATGCATTGATGATTCACCAGCCTCCGGATCCGTTTGTGTCGCCACGAGGCATACTTGCCTATGTCCGTCGCATCGAAGAAGCGGCGCAGGGTCTGCCGCTGGTGCTGTATCTGCGTAATGAGACAATCGGTATGGCGGCAATAGAAGCCCTTTGCAGTGTTGATTCTGTGGTTGGGGTCAAATGGGCATCGCCAACGCCACTTTTGCTGGCCGATGCAATTGCCCGCACGCGGCATCTGGATATAGCGTGGGTAGGCGGCCTGGCCGAGACCTGGGCGCCACCGTTTTACGCGGTAGGCGCCCGCGGGTTTACCTCAGGGTTGATTAACGTGGCCCCCGGGCATAGCGCTGCAATTCATGCTGCGCTTGATAAAGGCGACTACACTGCAGCAAATCAGTTGATCGCGCAGATGCTGCCATTTGAGCAATTGCGGGCCGAAGAAAATAACGGCGCCAATGTGACCGTTGTGAAAACCGCATTGCAACTTCTGGGCCACAATTGTGGTGCGACCCGACCACCGTCTGCATGGCCAATGAAGCCACAGGCGCTTGACACGTTGAAGCAATTGTTGAAAACCTGGCAGTAGACTGCAGTAACGGGCGGGGCCAGCACTGACCAAGGTTGCTGTCCTTGTCTTGAATGCATGGCACGCCATGCGGCATGACATGAGCTGATCTGATCGCTGTCGCGACAGCAAGGCGGTCAATGTGGTGGGCGCCTGTTGCGCATAAAAGGGCGCCACGCCAGCATTACGACTATCACCAACATAGCCAGAGTCACCCACATCACGGCCGTCGCATATGAAATATTTATGGCTGGCCTGTGCTTCCCGCAGAAAAATTGATGACACGCCAAGAGGGAAAATTTCAATTTATCAAGCACCGGTGCATCGTTCTTGGCATCGCATGGCTGTAACTTTTTGTATGAATGAATTTCCGATTCGCCGCGCATAGGAAAATTGCCATTGATCCTGGTTGCCGCAATTACTTGTTGAATTCGCATCAAGATAAAAATCATTTATTGGATGATCAACGAACGGCCACGATAACCCGCACAGGCCGCGCCCTGATTGGCAAATATCGCCCGTTGTCCCGCCGATTATAAAATTACATGACAATAGTTTTTTCATTTACAAAATTTATTTCATTTGAAATAAAACTAGGGTTTTCCATGTATATATTTCATCTAAATGACGCATTTTTGAATGTAACGAATATATCGAAATTCATCTATTGCGGTTGTGCTGTACCATTTATCTATGTTACTTCTATAAATGAAGCGATAACCGCTAGCGCAGAAAACACACGGCTCATGCGATGAATTTTACGCATGAAAATGTGCTGTATGCTGCGTTTGAAAGTTATTTCAAATGCAATTTTTATCAGGACGCTTTCCAGATAAAAACTTCAGGATAAATCAACTTCAAGGGGAGTAGAACGATGAATAGAATGCTCAAAACTCGAACCCTGCTGGCTCTCGCTGTAGCAACCGCTGCGGCTTTTGGTACAGTGGCTTCAGCTGCCACGTTGCAGGAAATTAAAGACAAAGGCGTGGTGCGGATTGCAGTTGCCAATGAAATACCATATGGCTTTGTTGATCCCACAGGCGAGGCTAAAGGCGCCGGACCGGAAGTGGCCAAGCATATTATGGAACAGCTTGGCGTCAAGGAAATCAAATGGGTCACCACGGGGTTCAGCTCACTTATTCCGGGTCTGAAAGCCGACCAGTTCGACATGGTTGCGGTAGAGATGGCTATCCTGCCCCAGCGTTGTCAGCAGGTCGCTTTCTCTGAACCGAACAGTTCCTATGGCGAAGGCCTGTTGGTTGCCAAAGGCAACCCGGACAATCTGCACAAATATGAAGACTTTAGCAAGTCAGACAAGAAAATCGCCATCATGGCGGGTGCCGACCAGCTGGAAATGCTGCAAAAACTCGGAGTTGACGACAGCCGCATGGTGACCATCTCCAATAATGCAGATGCGATTTCGACAGTGTCTACTGGTCGCGCCGCAGCCTATGCAGCAACCAGTCTGACGGTCAGTCAATTGGCCGACAAGAGTGATAAAGTCGAGCCGGCAGGTAAATTTGAAGATCCGGTGATCGACGGTAAACCTGCACGCAGCTGGGGTGGTTTCACCTTCGATCAAGGCTCGGATGATCTGCGTAAAGCAGTCAACGAAGAGCTGGCCAAGTTCAAGAAAACACCAGAGTGGAAAAAAATTCTGACTACTTATGGCTTTACCGAGCATGATCAAGAAGAGTCTACCAAGCAGACCACAGAACAACTTTGCGCAGCAAAGTAATCACAGGATGTAGCGCTTATTAGGGTTATGCGCAAGCCCTACGGCGTGTGCACATGGGTCTGCGAGGCGATTGCAGACCCATCCTTGGTTTGGCGACACCAGCCAGCCTCAAACTCACCGGCTCGTGCAGGCTTGCGCTTGCATCCTTCACCTCATTTTCAAAAAATAAAAGGCGACCGATGGATTGGAATATATATCTGACGCCCCTGCTACAGGGTGCGTGGGTGACCGTTCAACTGACAGTCTATTCGACCATACTGGGTGCGATCACCGCGTTTGTGTTCGGTATTGGCAAGCTTTCAAGCAACTGGCTTTATCGCGGCTTCTCAATTTGCTTTGTCGAGATTTTTCGCGGAACGTCCCTGCTGGTTCAGCTGTTCTGGCTGTTCTTTGCGCTGCCGCTATTGGGTCAGGCCCTGGGCCTGGACTTTCGCATGGCGCCGCTGGTCGCCGGCACGCTGGCCCTGGGGTTCAATATCGGTGCCTATGGCGCCGAAGTCGTGCGCGGCGCTCTTCAGTCAGTACCGCGTTCGCAATTTGAGGCGGCCAAGGCGCTGGACTTTACGCCTGGCCAGACATTACGCTTTATTAGCTTGCCGCAGGCTATTCCGGAAATGATGCCCAGCTTTGGCAACCTGGCGGTGCAAAATCTTAAAGATACGGCATTGGTATCGTTGATCAGCCTGGGCGATATGGCGTTTCGTGCCGAACAGATTCGCAATTACACACAGGATAGCACGACGGTGTACACCATTTTGCTGTTCATGTATTTTGGCATGGCGCTGATTCTGACCGGCATCATGAAACTGCTGGAGCGCTCTGTCGGGCGCTGGCGCGCGGGGAGGGCCTGATCATGCTTTTTGGTATTGAATGGGACACCAGCAGCAATTGGGCGTTTGCTGTTTCGATTTTTCCGATACTGCTCAAAGGCCTGGTGATTACGCTGCAAGCAACCGTGCTGGGCTTTCTCGTAGCCATGGTGCTGGGCCTGATTCTGGCTGGCCTGAAAAGTGCCCGGCTGGCCATCATTTCGTGGCCTGCAAAATTCATCACGGAATTTATCCGCGATACGCCATTGCTGATCCAGCTTTTCTTTCTTTATTATGTATTGCCCGAGCATGGCATTGTTCTGCCCGCTTTTCTGACCGGTGCGCTGGCA
>JBOIGK010000429.1:0-3489 GCA_050742695.1 Advenella sp.
GAGCACTGTCTTGCGCTGCAACACAGGCTGGGACTGGATGTCAATGTCCTGTTGCTGATGTTGTGGGCGGCAAGGCAGTGGGGCGATGCGCCTACGGCGGAACAGATTGCCGATGCCGATAGCAGGATCAGTGCGTGGCGACACGAGATCGTTATCCCCTTGCGTCAGTTGCGAGGCCGGCTCAAGAGCGGTCCGGCACCGGCGCCCGATGCAATGACAAATATGTTAAGGGAAGACATCAAGCGCCTGGAACTGGATGCCGAACGCATGGAGCAGGAGATGCTGGCGCAATGGGTGAAGGAACAGGCGCGGGCGAACGCCGCCTCAGCGCACGGCACTGCGGTTCAGGAGATGACGGTGGTGTCGCAGGCTCGGGACAATGTGTGGCCCGACTCTGTAACGCAAGACGGGTTCTGGGTAACGCACCGGCCGCAAACAGCGCTGGCCGATACGGCAGAGAACGCCCGGCAACTGGCCGTGCTGGAGCAGACTGCCGTCAGGGTGGTTGCTCACTATGAGGCCAAGAATGATGGGGCAGCACAGAATGATGGGGCAATGCAGTCTGCCGCAGTCGAAAGAGGCGCGGCGGGACCCATGGCCGACGAGCAAACTACGGACCCGTGGCTGGCGCTGCAGCATGCACACCAGGTCGTGCTGGCTGCCGTGGCCGTGTTTGCATCAGTCTGATGCTGACGCAAACACCTGCGGGCTGCAAGGGATCAGCATTGCCGCTACCCTTGCAGCCCGCAGGAAGGTCTGGTTACTGTGATCAGAACCAGGATGTAGTGGATACGCCTTGGCCATCGTTCAGGCGAATGGCGCCCATGACGATGCGATAGATGTACCATACGGTAACCGCGATAAGCACGATCCAGCCGATCAGGATGATCATCAGCAAAAAGCCGGCAATCGCGCCGATCAGACCGATCCAGAACGTACGAATCAGGTATTGCATATGATCGGCATAGACCGTATTGGCGAACTCGCCCCGTTTGGCGTAGGCCATGATGACGCCCACCACTGAAAACAGCCCGGTAAACAGTCCCAATGCGTACATCGCATAGGTAATCCAGGTGAAATTGCGGGCAGCGTTATCCGGTGCGGGAACCGGAGTCTGGCTTTGGCTGGTTTCTTCGTTCATTACAGTTTCCCCTTGAGTTCAGTCGTGAGCCACTTTAAGTCTATCTATTTTAAACTTTAAGCAATAATCACTTTAATATAGATTGCAAGTTTAATAAACCGATATTGCATTCATATAAAAATGTAGCAGACCGGTATTTGCCAAGGAAGTGTTTGCGTCCAACCGGTGGATACTGTAGACTCGCGCGGCGTGTGCTGCAATTTGTCCCTTTTGCCAGAGTTACTCGGATCAGGGGCGATTGAGTCTGTTCTGGCGTCGCCGCATCTCTTATCCTTCCTACTATATGGACTATAACAATGAAAAAATTCGACCTTGAAAAAGCCAAAGCGCAAAAAACAGTGGGGAAAATGAAACAGGAAGGCGTGCCAGGTCAATTCGCCGCCGCTGCCGATGCCGCGCTTGATCGCCGTGCTCAGCGCAAGCTGGACCAGGCCCAGGGGCTGGTCTCTTTTCCGGTCAAGCTCAGGCAGGGGGTGATCGATCAGATTCGTGAGCGCGCTGTACAGCAGGACAAGAGCACCAACGACATTATCGGGCAATTGCTGGAACAGGCGCTCAAAGGCTGATACGCCTGAGCTGTTACCTGAGCGTAGCGGCCGACTATCGTTTGCGCTGCCGGCGCAAATCCGTGAGCAGATCAATGTTTTGTGCCAAGTGCACTCTCCATGGGCATGTGCCAGCCAGTCGACTCGCTCTGAAAGGGGCCGATGGACCCCGCAGCGATCAGGGTTCGGCTGGTCAGGGCTCGATATAACCGGGGTCATCTTCCGGCTTGTGTCTTTCATACTGTTCGTGCGATTGAGGCTTGATAAACAGCGTTGCAACCTCGGGGTGGGCTTTGCGGATCTTGTTTTCAAGTGCAATGACGATCGCTTCCAGTTCCGGTACGCGCAGCGCATCGGCAAATTCCAGGCTCATTGCAGCCGTGATCTCCTGCGGTGCTGTCTGTACCGTAATCAGCCCATTGACGCGTGCTACGCCAGCAGTGCCTTCGGCCAGCGTCACGATAGAATCGCGAATGCCGGCGCCGGCAGCCTCGCCAATCAGCAAACCTTTGGTTTCACGCGCCACCAGCAGCGCGGTCAAGGCCAGGGTAAGACCGATCATTATCGACGCGGCGCCATCGAGCGCCGGATTATCCAGCGCCACAGACAGGTAGACGCCAGCGAAGGCGATGAGCAGCCCCAGCATGGCGGCTGAATCCTCCAGCAATACGATGAATGTGGGTGGATCCTTGCTATGGACGATCATGCGGAACAGCTCGGAGTAGGGGCGATTGCCCTTGAATTTTCTCAGGCTAAAGACCCAGGAGAAGCCATCGAACAGGAAAGCTAACGCCAGAACGATGTATGTGACATGCGCTGATTCGATCGGGTGCGGTTCACGGATGTGGACGATGCCCTCATAGACCGAGACTCCGGCGCCGAAGGTCAGAATCAACAGGCCGACAACGAAACTCCAGAAGTAGACTTCGCGGCCATAGCCGATAGGGTGGTCTTTGTCAGGCCGGTTGCGGCTGCGATGGACACCATATAGCAGCAGGATTTCATTGGTGCAGTCGACCACCGAGTGCACGCCCTCGCTGAGCATGGCCGAACTGCCGGTAATGGCGGCGGCGATGAACTTGCTGATGGCCACCAGAATATTGCCCGCCAGGGCGATATAAATGACCATATTCGATGCGTGATCAGTTTGCGGCGTGCTTCGGGTCATCGGGTGTCCCCATGTGTATCGCGCATTTTCTGTTGCGCAGTTTCGGTTCGCTCTCGCAATGGCAGGATGATTTGCCACCAGCACACTATATACCATTGAGGCCAAGTCGGTTCGGACCGGGTAAGGGTCATGCCCCTTGCGTGCCAGTTGGCGCCGCACTGGTGCTGGCGGGCCAGTCGCGCTTGTGTTGCCGACGGTCACTCTTGTGGCTCATCTGTCGTGTGCTGGCGCCGCCAAGGCAGCGGCTGTTCGGCCAACACATCCGTTCCGACAGTTCACCCTATCCGTTCCCTCGGCCGATCCGATGGCGCACCCGCGCCGAACGTCGGGGTCACGGCGCTTGTCCGATAACCATAGGACAGGCGTCGTGCGTTCACAGACATTCAGAGACGATGGCGGCGATCACCCGTGGCAAATCCGGCCAGATCCATATTCACATTTTTGCCGATGGCCAGCACCTTGAATAGTTCTCCCATTTCGGCTTCTGACAGCAGTTTTTGCACTGGACCGATTGCACGCGCGTAGCTCGCCGTGTCGTCGGGGTCCAGGTCGCTTAGCATTTGCGGCAGCCCGCAGTTGAGCAGAAAGCGGGCCTGCGAGGTGTAGCCGAGCACTTCCAGGTCTGCGGCCAGCGC
>JBOIGK010000430.1:0-4930 GCA_050742695.1 Advenella sp.
GTTCCGGCTAGCCTCAGCCCGTCTTGCATTGGCGTCATAATGAAACGCCGGTCAATGCTCGATACAGGGACAGACAATCGCTTTGCTTCGTTCGGCAGCATCAGGTGATAGCCACGCTCGGTGTCCAGTGGGACATCAACGCCTGCAAGCTGGCGGACCAGCGGTCTGGAATGGGCGCCTGTACAAAGGACAACATGCTTCGCACACCACTGGCCAGATGACGTATGCAATAGCACGGTGTGATCATCCCGCACGCTTGCCTGCAAAACCTTGCAGCCTTCGTATAGTTGGCCGCCCATTTGCATGAATGCAGTCTTGAGATGTCCGGTCACGGCATTCAGGTTTGTCACATGACCGGTCTGAGGATAGAACAGCGCCCCCAGCTGATTTGCTGCCAATGCAGGCTCGCGTTCGCGCAATGCGTTCGTATCCAGCCAGCTATTGGCAATGCCCATGGCATTAAGGCGTGCGCCATGCTGCTGTAAACCGGCAACGCTTGCCGGGTTTTCTGCCACCAACAAAGATCCCTGTATTCGTATCCATTGCGACAAGTCCCATTCATCTGAGAATGTCTGCCACGCGTGCAGGCTCTGTTGGTTAAGCGCCAGCAAGGCCTGATGGATCTGCTCGGCGCGCGCGGAACGCATATTAGCCAGCAATTTTAAAAACCACGGCATGATCTGTGCAAGATAGCGCCAGTCCAGTCGCAGCGGACCCATGGGATCCAGCAGCATGCGTGGCAATTGCCGGACAATAGCCGGATCGGCAATGGGGAACACCTGCTCAATGGCGATATGGCCTGCATTGCCACAAGAGGCGCCGCCACCGGCCTTGTCCGTCTCCAGCAAGACCACTTGCACGCCTGCGCGTTGCAGACTCACTGCAATGCTCAGGCCAATGATGCCCGCGCCAATGATAATTACGCGAGCGCAAGACGGCGTGCCCGTCATGTCCGAAAATACCAGGCGCGTGGTAAGGCCGCAAAGAGAAAGAGAGCGGGTTTCATGCTGCAGCGATTCCCCATTTGAAAGGATCACGGTCATCGAGAATCAGGCAATTTTCGGCGCACATATAGGCATTGCCGCGGATCACCGGCACGATGCCGAGGCCGCTGGCGTCCGGGCGATAATAGGCAGTAAAATGGCTGCCAATCACACTGGCCTGGCGCCAGCTTTGGCCGGGTTCAAGCAACCTGTCTGCTGCCAGGCACGCGAGTTTGGCGCTGGTTCCCGTGCCGCAAGGTGAGCGATCATAGGCCTTGCCTGGGCACAGAACAAAACTCTGGCTATCGGCCGTTGCGGTCTGCCCGAACAGTTCGATATGATCAATATGCCCGCCATTTTCACCGGTAATGCCGGAGGTGGTAAGCGCCTGTCGAATGGCCCAACTGATGTGGGTCAGCTGGTCGACATTGTCAATATAAATGTCAGCAAGTGCCTGGTTCACCAGGAAAAACCAGTTACCCCCCCAGGCTATATCGCCTGTGACCGGGCCGATTCCCGGCACCTGTACCGTGACGTCCTTGCGATAGCGCCAGGATCGCACATTGCGCACCGATACACTGCCGTCCTCATGCAGGGTGCAATGGACATTGCCTACCGGTGTTTCGATCGTGTGCTCCCCGGCCTGAATGCGTCCCAGGTAGGCGAGCGATGCGATCAGACCGATGGTGCCATGTCCGCACATACCCAGATACCCGCTGTTATTGAAAAAAATGACTCCGGCAGTCGCTTGCGCATCTACCGGTTCACACAGCAATGCCCCGACCAGTATGTCGTTGCCGCGCGGCTCCAGGATAATTGCCCGGCGCAGCATATCGTATTTTTCTTTGAATAGATCCAGCTTTTGTGCCATGGAACCGTCGCCCAGGCTGGGAAATCCTTGGTAAACCAACCGGGTCGGCTCCCCTTCAGTATGGGAGTCGATGACGTGTAGTTTTTTATATCGATCATGCATAAATGGTATGTTCGCTTAAACAGGAAAGGGATGAATGTTCATCGAGTTCTTATTAGCTTGATCGAAATAGCCGTACCTGTCTTGACCGTTTTCTCCATTTCTCTGTCGAAAACTGCATAGCCGGGTTTGCATGGCGGTGGTAACATCGGCAATATGCGCCGCTTTCGAAAAATGATCAGGATTTCCCCGAGTCCGAATCTGCTTGTGGCTGCAACGCAGACAGAATGAAAAATGCAAATGGCAAATGAACTTTCCTTATCGAGACGCGATCCGCTGCCGTCAGGTGGACCCTCTGACGCTGCACCCATTGCTGCGCTGGTCACTGCGGTGGCTGAAAACTTTCGGCCGCAGAACCTGGAAGCGCTGTTGAGTCATCTGTCGATTCTCGCGCCGATTTACGATGCATTACCCAATGTCGTATTCTTTATCAAGAATACGCGTGCAGAGTATGTTCTGGTCAATCAGACATTGGCCAAGCGTTGTGGTCTTGAATGTGTGGCAGACGTGCTCGGCAAGCCTTCGCGTGAGGTGTTCAATACGCGACAGGGGAACGAATATACGGAGCAGGATTATCGTGTGCTGCATACCGGCAATTGCATTGCCGACAAGCTTGAACTGCACTTTTACAGTTCAGGCGAGCTTGGCTGGTGCCTGACGCACAAAATGCCGATATACGGTGCTTGCGGCGAAATTATTGCAATGGCGGGCGTATCTGTCGATATCCAGTCGGACGAGCTGAATCAGCCCGGCACCAATGAAAGATTGGAAAAAGTAGAGAGCTATGTGCGTACGCATTTTGATCAGGTGATCCGCATGGAAACGCTGGCCGATATTTCGGGGCTATCGATGTCGCAGCTGGAGCGCAACTTCAAGAAAATATTCCATATGACCCCGCTGCAGTTCATTCAGAAAACTCGCCTGGAGCATGCGCTGCGCCTGCTGGATCAGAATATGACAATTACCGAGATCTCTGCTCGTTGCGGTTACACGGACCACAGCGCATTCAGTCGCCAGTTCAAGCAGCTCACGGGCGTATCGCCTTCGCAATTCAAGGACAAAAGAGCAGCTCATCACGCAACGGTTTAGCAGCCGCCCCGCGGGCGGCATGGTTCAGTGATTTTCGTGCGCGCTTTTGTACAGTTCATAACCCTTGCGCCGCAGGTCACAAGCAGGGCATTGATTGCAGCCGTAACCCCAGGGATGGCGATGTTGCCGGTCTCCCAGGTAGCAGGTATGGGTATGCTCTTCAATGAGCTGCACCAGTGGTTGTCCGCCCAGTGTTCTTGCCATGTGCCAGGTTTTTTCCTTATCGATCCACATCAACGGGGTTTCAATAACCATGGGTCGGTCCAGGCCCAGACTCAGGGAAACCTGCAGCGATTTGAGCGTATTGTCGCGACAGTCGGGATAGCCCGAATAGTCAGTTTCGCACATGCCGCCAACCAGTACTTCCAGCCCGCGCCGATACGCCAGTGCAGCTGCAAAGTTGAAGAACAGCAGGTTGCGCCCTGGTACAAAGGTGTTGGGCAGGCCGCTTTGTTCGAACTCGATAGCTTTGTCTTGCGTGAGTGCCGTATCGCTGATTTGCCCCAGTACTGAAAGATCAAGCATATGATCATTGCCAAGCCTGGCGCCCCAGGCAGGAAAGTGCACGCGCAGTTGTTCGATGACCTGATCGCGACACGTCAATTCAATGGCGTGCCGTTGCCCATAGGAAAAGCCAATGGTTTCTACATATTGGTACCGGTCCAGTGCCCAGGCCAGACAGGTGGTGGAATCCTGGCCACCGGAAAAAAGGACAAGTGCCTTGTTATTCATGTCAAATTTCCTGTGTAATATAAATTGGACTGACCGCTATCATATCAAGCCCGCGTGCCGGAGGCGTTTCAATCTTCCTCCAGTGCATCAAAGCGCTGGACCAGATAGTCAATCAACGCACGCACGGCTGGCATCTGGCCGCGTCTCGATGAAAACACCGCATGGATGATTTCGCGCCGCGGCCGCCAATCGGGTAGCGGCCTGATCAGAGTGCCTTGTGCGAGTTGATCACAGACCATCAGGGTTGGCAGCTGCACGATACCAACGCCGGCCAGGGCGGCAATACGCAAGCTGATCATGTCGGTTGTGATCAGGCGGGGGACATGATGAATCACGGCCTGGGCAGAGTCTGGCCCGAATAATGTCCAGGCAAATTGCTGTTGCGGCTGACCCAGACCAAGGCTGGGCCAGTCGGCCAGGTCGGCCGGCGCAGCCGGGACACCACTGCGTTGCATCAGCGCAGGGCTGGCAACCAGGCACTGACTACGGTCAGACAGGGTGCGCATGACCAGATTGCTGTCCTGTATGGGTGGCGGGCGTACACGCAGAGCGATATCGATGGCCTCTGCCACAGGATCAACCCGCCGGTTGGTGGCATCGATCTGTATGGTGACGCGTGGGTGCAGCACCATGAAGTCGGCAAGCATGCCGCCTACACTTGTTTGAAGCAGGGCGATGGGGCAACTGATACGGATGACGCCACGTGGTTCGGCCCGGGTCATATCGATGATTGCCTGGGCTGCTTCGGCTTCGATCAGCATGGCTTTACAGTGTTCGTAATAGGCCAGTCCGACGTCGGTCACACCGAATTGGCGGGTAGAGCGGTGTATCAGGCGCACGCCCAATTGCTCTTCCAGCATTCGGAGCTTGCGACTGAGTGTGGATTTGGGGATGCCCAGCGCTCTGCCGGCAGGCGCCAAGCCCTTATGGTCGACAATCTGCACGAAGTAATAAAGGTTATTGAGGTCTTGCATCACATTTACCGTTCCATATTTGGAACGATGTCTCCAATTTTTAGATCTACCGGAAAATTCGTTCCAAGTTTATGCTATCTCTACTGTCACTACAAGGAGATGACAAATGAAAAAAGTACTTGGAATTTACAGCGCACCTCGTCCTCATTGGGTAGGAGATGGCTTTCCGGTGCGGTCCATGT
>JBOIGK010000431.1:0-2213 GCA_050742695.1 Advenella sp.
CTGTCCATATGATGTTCCGATTCAAGTTCGGGGCGCTCATGCACCATATCATGGAGCACACTGCGCATCATGTTGACATGAGTATCCCGTTGTACAAGCTAAAAAAAGCACAGAAAACGCTGGAAGATATGTTGCCCAGCCGCATTGTTATTCAGATGTTCAGTTGGTCGTGGTACTTTCGCACCATCAAGGCATGCAAGCTGTATAACTACCAGGAAAGATACTGGACCGATTTTGACGGCAATAAATCGCCCGACGTCGTTTAAATGAAAGCGCAGGCCGGCATGTTTGGTCTGCAACAGAAATACGTTAATATCCCTGCTGAGGCAGGGATATTTTTTTATGAAACAGATTCAGTCAAAAGACAATTTAGTAGTCCGACAGGGCATGAAAGTGGCGGCAGGGCGGGATAAGACCCGCATCCTGCTTGAAGGCGTGCACCTGTGTGAAGAATGGCTGGAGCGCTACGGTCCGCCTGAATCGGTATTGGTGCAGGCCTCTGCAGTCGATCATCCTGATATCGTCCGCCTGCTTGCCGCAAACGACGCTGCGCGCCAATATCTGCTTGCTGACGCGCTATTTAACGCTATTGCCACGGTGCAGACGCCGCAAGGCATCATGTTTGTCGCGACGCGTCCCATCCCTGCTGCTATAACGCGCCTTGCGACCACAGCCTTGTGGCTTGACCGCCTGCAGGACCCTGGTAATCTGGGCACTATTTTGCGAACGGCGGCGGCCGCTGGCGTCAAGGACGTATTGCTTTCGGCCGGGTGTGTCGGCGCCTGGTCTCCCAAGGTGCTGCGCAGTGCGCAGGGCGCCCATTTCGCGCTGGAAATTCATGAGCATCAGTACTTTCCCGATATCAGGGCGCGACTGGATATGCCGGTTCTGGCGTCCTCGCTGGCGCCTGGCGCGCGCAGCCTCTATGCGGGCGCTTTACCCGCAGCCTGCCTATGGGTCGTTGGCAATGAAGGGCAGGGCGTCCACCCTGATATTCTGGCCGATGCCGATCAGTGCATTTTTATCCCGCAGAGCGATGCCGTGGAATCGCTGAACGCCGCAGTTGCTGCCGCCATCCTGTTATTCGAGCAACGGCGTCAGCATATGCGGGTCTGATCAATCCTGGCTGGCGATTGCCCCGCAATCAGGCATCAATAGGTCGCCGAGGAGTTGGACTTAAGCCCCAGGATCTGGATTACCGTGGTGGAGATTTCCTCAATGGATTTGGTCGTCGTCGATAGCCATTCAATGCTTTCGCGTCTCATCAGACGTTCGGCTTCGGCGACCTCATACAGACATTGTTTGATCGATGCATATTGGCTGTCCGGGCGGCGCTCGTGACGTACTTCGGCAAGACGATCGGGCTGGATCGACAGGCCAAACAGCTTGTTGCGATACGGTAGAAGCGTTTTGGGCAGCGCGCCGCGCTCAAAATCCTCGGGAATCAAGGGAAAATTGGCTGCCTTGATGGCGTATTGCATGGCAAGGTAGAGGCTGGTGGGGGTCTTGCCGCAACGTGACACACCCACCAGAATGACGTCGGCTTCCTTCAGGCCGTGCACGAACTGGCCGTCGTCATGGGCAAGCGTAAAGTTAATGGCTTCGATACGGTTGCGATATTGTTTGGAGCTGGCGCTCAGGTGCGACAAGCCGATGGTCGGGCGCGATTTGGTTTCCAGTGCAGTTTCAAGCTGGTTGACGCAGGCGCCGAAGATATCCAGAAAAATACAGTTCGATTGCTGCACCACAGCCAGAATTTCGGGTTTGACTAATGTACTGAACAGCAGGGGCGGCGTATTGTCAGCCAGGGCAGCCGCGTTGATTTTGTCGGCAACCTTGGCTGCTTTTTCCTCGGAAGTAATAAAAGGCTCGCGTAACAGCGTGAAATCAAAATCAGCGCTAAATTGCGACAAAACTGAGTGACTGAAGGTCTCTGCCGTAATGCCCGTGCCGTCTGATACGATGAAGACCGTCCGTTTTTTTTGTGATTCTGACATGTTCCAATTTGATCCTGTGAGTATAGAAAAAGACGGTACAATCATGGTACTTTGTACCTGGCCGATGGTTTCAGGCTTATTCGATTAGGAAAGCGCGTATTTTCTAATCAAATAAGCTTTCATTTTAATCTAAGGGTGACTTAAATGTCGTATGTTGTTCCATTCGAGAAACTCCGCATGTCGGATGTTGACTCTGTCGGCGGGAAAAATGCCTCG
>JBOIGK010000432.1:0-3570 GCA_050742695.1 Advenella sp.
GCTTTGACGATGCCGTCGCAAATTTCCTTGGAGTATCCAACTGGCTTTCCGCCGTCCAGGTAGGAAAAGGGTATAGAGGAGTCACGATGACCCAGAGAAATTGTTTTTGTACTTTTGATTTTGTCCAGACGGCCTTCGGCGTGGGCAGACAAACCAATTGAAGAAATAAGTGCAGCAAGCACGAGACTTGATAACTTCATGGAAAACTCCTTTATAACGGTGTTGCTAGTATGAACGAAATGCTCATGCTTAGGGTTCAGGTTTTACCCTAATTTTTGACGAACTGTCTTTTGGACTAAAACTGCAATTGTATTTTTAATGGATTTTAACGTACTTTAAAACAAAATATACATATCGATACATATTGCATTATGGTGGCGTTGCGATGCACCAAAGCGATTTTGCCGATGTGCAAAACCGGTGCGATTTGCCGGACAGTGCGGGTATGGAGTGGGTGAGAATACGGTTTTGCTGATGCGAAACAATACTTCCTGCGACGAATGAAACTAGCACATTTGTGTTGCGGTTGCACACCGCCTGAAGGCAGTGTGCAGGTACACCTGCGATGGCCAACTGGCAAAGATTGCGCTGCCTTGGGGACAAGCTGTGAATGGGGGGGTATTACATTTGGTTGATCAGGCGTATCTGATAAAGCCGCGTGCATTTTCGGGCCGATCAGCATGAAAATGCTGGGTGTAATACAAAAATTACACATTTGGTGTATCCCCATTCTCTGATGCAGGTGTTTGCGACTAAAATGATGTTTTAATCAGCCGGTTTCCAATTGCATGTATAAACCCTCCTACCCGCATCCTGTTCTGGCCCGAGAGGGCTGGCCCTTTATAGCCGGCTCCCTTATTCTGGCGCTGTTGGTGTCCTGGTGGTCTATTGGAGCAGGGCTGATATTCTGGCTGCTGGCTATTTTTGTGATTCAGTTTTTTCGGGATCCGCAACGCCAGGCTCCTGATGGCGAGCGCGTGGTGCTCTCACCGGCCGACGGCCGGATTGTGTCGGTAGACAAAACCACCGACCCGTACACCCAGCAGCAGGCCTTGAAAATCAGCGTTTTCATGAATGTCTTCAATGTGCATTCCAATCGTTTTCCGGTTAGCGGGCGGGTAACCCAGGTTCAGTATTATCCTGGCTCTTTTGTCAATGCTGCGCTGGACAAGGCGTCGGTCGAAAACGAAAGAAACGCGGTTCATATTGCGCTCGATTCAGGCGAGCAGGTCACTGTTGTGCAGGTTGCTGGCCTGGTGGCCCGCCGCATTCTGTGCTACGTCAAGCCGGGTGATAGTCGCAAGGCCGGAGAGCGTTATGGATTTATCCGTTTCGGTTCCCGTGTCGACGTCTATCTGCCACCCGCTTCCCGCCCCAGGGTAGCCATTGGCGACAAAGTGTCGGCTACTTCTACTGCACTGGCTGACCTGCCCGAAACAGTTACTTCGGTCAATCAAAGCGATACCTTATGAACGAAAATCTGCCACGTCCGCGCAGCGCTATTTATTTGCTGCCCAACGCATTTACGACGGCCAATCTGTTCGCCGGCTTTTATGCCGTAGTGCAAGCCATGAGCGGGAACTTTGAGGTGGCAGCCATTGCCATTTTTGTCGCGATGGTGCTGGATGCGATGGATGGTCGCGTGGCGCGGCTGACCAATACGCAGTCGGCTTTCGGCGAGCAATATGATTCCATGTCCGATATGGTTTCTTTTGGTATTGCACCGGCACTGGTCATGTATGAATACCAATTGCAGGCGCTGGGACGCTGGGGCTGGATCGCTGCCTTTATATATGTGGCTGGTGCAGCGTTGCGTCTGGCTCGCTTCAATACCAATATCGGCGTGGTCGACAGCCGGTTCTTCCAGGGATTGCCTAGTCCTGCGGCGGCGGCGCTGGTGGCCGGTTTTGTCTGGCTGTCAGTTGACAATCGTATTCCAGACTATGAATCGCTGGCCTGGCTGGCCTTTGTGCTGACGGTATACGCGGGCATCAGCATGATTTCAAATGCACCGTTTTTCAGCGGCAAGTCTCTGGCACTGGAGAAAAAGCTATCGCCGCAAAACGTCATGCTGGTGCTGGTACTTGTTTTTGCCTTTGTTTCGTCCGACCCCCCCATTGTGCTTTTCCTGCTGTTTATTGTGTATGGGTTGTCGGGTTGGATCGTGTGGTATTGGCGTTGGCGTCGCGCGCAGCAGTTACACGACAGTCGTCGCGAGAGCAGGGAAGCCGAAGCGGCCGAGGTTGCCGGAACCAAGCCCGAGGGCGCCTCGATGGCGCATAAGGTGGATCCGGTAGATCCGGTGGGTCAGGCTGACCGCTCGCAAGCGCCGGCGCGCAGTGAACCGCATATCGCGGATTCACAGGACCAGGACAAACCCAAAGACTGGTTTAAAAAAGACTGAGCAGGAACGCGCCGCAACCCGGCGCGTTCTTAAAAGCCCATGATTTCAAATTCATAATCGTAGGCGGGGTCAGGGCCGGGATGGTGATGCGTTACCTGCTGGCCGTCTCGACCCAGATAGACATACATCAATGAATTCCAGGCATTGGCCTGTTTGTAACGATATTCCCAGACTACTTCATTTTTTTCGCCCAACCCCACGCGGGTTACTTTGGCGGGCGGGCCGAACTCGCAAGTGACGTCCTGCGGCGTCCAAACCCCCTTGTCCAGCTTGCGAAAATTCTCATCGGTCAGAATGGATTCCACCCGATCAGCAATACCTGCGCTATTGAAGCGCGTGCCGTAAGCATATTGACCGCTCGGTTGCCGGGTCCAGATGGCTCGGGTGCCGCCGTCGGCGGTAGGGCAGGTGAAATTGGGCGATCCCATGGTTTCCAGGACGACAGATTTGGGCGAATTGGGTGGCACATCCCGGTAGGTGGCGCAAGCGCCCAGCGTCGCACAAATGCTGATCAGACCCACGGTGCGCAGCATTTTACGCGGTGCGGCCGGCCGCGACAAAAACGCACTTTTGCGCCGGTGCTGCGGCCCAGTGTTGGAAAAAAAGCCCGGAAGTTGGGAAAAACAACGGAAATTAGGCATATTTGAACCTGTGTGGCTAAGGTTTGCGTGCGTTTTCGGGTTGAATCAGATATAATTGTCGGTCTTGACTGAAAGCCAAATGCAGCCTTGCATGGCGTCTGATGTGTTCATTGTAGCGTGTAAATCCGCAATGGGACAGATCAGAATGAGCATGTTGGGCACGCAGCCGTTTATCCGGGCAAATAGCGTATGTCGTATTTTCCGGAAGCAGATGGTCATTACGGCGCAATCATCGTGCATAAAAACCAATGGTTTATTTGACAGCTGCTCTTTGGCTGTCGGTTCGCTGGGGCTGTTGCCGGTAGTGACCAGGGCCTGCTATGAAGGCCAGTGCAATCACGAACGCCGGTGTCAGCAGATATATCTACCCGGTTATTTCTGTTTTGTGCCATGGTGGATCGGTCGGGAAATTATCCGATATTTTATTTTTAATACTTCACGGTAAAACGCCTCGGTTTTACCGCCAGTTCATGAGGCTTATTCAATATGTCAGTTGCTGATATCAAAAAATCCGAAATTGTTGCT
>JBOIGK010000433.1:0-3717 GCA_050742695.1 Advenella sp.
CGTGGTAACGCCTGACGGGCGCGGCGCACAAGCGGTTGTAGATGAGCTTGTGGCGCGAACGTCCACTGTCGTGCGTGCCGTGCGGGCCAGGCTACCCAAGTCATTTCCCGAGCCGCTGGCAGATAGTATTTTGCAGGGCCTGCAGGTTTCGGCTGACAGGTTGGCGGGGTGATGCTGCGGACCAGATTTGGTTGTTTGTTTGCCAGAGGCCGTTTAATCTGAAGGACACATCAGCAGGCCGGTGTTCGCAAATCCATTCTTTGCATGCGGCGATCATGCAAAGCGCAGCAAGTTTTTACTTATGCTTAGCTTAGCACCGTGACATTTAGACCCTGAACCCGCATTGAAATACAAGATATCTACACTATAAGAGATATTGAAATGACAGTTATTCAATTAAAAGGTCAATAACATAGCTTATTGACATTAAAATAGGAAGCAGTTAGGATGAGCGGACATCGCTTGATCAATCAATATGCCATCCGTCATTAGCGCCCAACTGTTACTTCGATCAATTCGGGCGCTGTGGGTGCACCGGAAAATTGCAAAAGGAGACACAGTCATGAGATTACCAGCCTGGTTTTTTATGCTCATCCGATAGTTCGCGGGTCCCGCGGCGTTTGCGACCTGGCGGGCGCATTTGATCCCGGTTCTCATAACAGTAACAAGCGCTAGGCATGGCAAGTGGCATGCGTGATAAGCGATATTCATGACGCTTTGAGACCTCATCAGCAAACAAAACGAGGGCAATCATTTTCAGAACCAAAGAGCAGCAATATCAGGCGCGGGATGCGATGCGTTTGCGCTGCCTTAAAAGATCGTTAGCTACAAGTTTTACCGGATTAATTTCGCATCAATAGTTGTCACACATAATAATGGGAGAGTAGAGATGAGCATAAAATTTCGGGTTGCGGCCCTTGCTGTTGGGGCCATTGCAATGATCGGCATGGGATCAGCGTGTGCACAAGAGGCTGCCGTCAAATCGGTAAAGAACGGTGCCGCGACGATTAGCTATTACGCACAAGGAAAAGGTCCGCTTGTTATGCTAATTGCATCGACAGGGCGGGGAACTGAGGAGTTTGGCCAGTTGGCCGAGCGCCTGGCGCAACGGGGTTACCGCGTACTGCGACCGGAACCGCGCGGCATTGGCGGCAGTCACGGTCCAATGGAGGGCGTTTCCTTTCATGATTTTGCCAAAGACTTTGCCGCCGTCATCAGAAACGAAGGTGACAAAGCCATTGTCGCGGGCCATGCGTATGGCAACTGGATCGCCCGTACGATTGCTTCGGATAACCCTGAACTGGCGCGCGGCGTCGTTCTTGTCGCGGCGGGCGCCAAGTCCTGGCCGAAGGAACTGAGCGATGCCATTACGATGATCAATGATCCTGCGTCCTCGCGCGAGCAACGTCTTGAAGGCTTAAAGCTGGCTTTTTTTGCGCAGGGCAGCGATCCACAGTCCTGGCTTGAAGGCTGGAATCAGGCGGTGACCAAAAGCCAGCGTGCGGCCCGCAAGCTGACTAATCGGGATGACTGGTGGGCCGGCGGCACGGTGCCCATGCTTGATCTGCAAGGCGGCGCCGATCCCTTTCGCCCGTCCGCATCGCGTGAAGAGTTGAAGCAGGAGTTTGGCGATCGGGTAACGGTCAAAGTGATCGACAATGCAAGCCATGCGCTGCCGGCTGAAAAACCGGTCGAGACGGCCGATGCTATTGCAGACTGGGGCGATACATTAAAAGATTAGTCCGCGCCGCAAGGTCCTTGAAAAGGCGGACCGAATGAGCAGGCAGATGTCGCTGCATTGCTGATGCCACGATGATTCTGCGTCATCGCAGGGTCGACCTGAATCGCCGTACGTAAAGGTTCGATGAATGCGGTATGTGAACGCTGCGGTCGCCTTTTAACAATGTTGGCATGGGTGCATGAGCACCTGGCGTATCGTTATGCCGGCGGTATTTCGGTGAGCACTGCTTTGCCCAGCCCCGGCGCAGCGGTTACGTTCGGCCGGTCGTTGCGCGCGTCCATTTTCTGCAGTTGGCGCAATGACCGGGTGACCGCAGTGACCGTGACCGCAAGGCGCCAGTACTTGCGCCGCCAGGCGCGTAGTGGCAACCACAGGTGTGGCACGATCACACCTGGCGCCCATTGGGGACGCCAGCGCAACATATTACGGGGCCGGTGGGAAATCGTGACGGTTGGCACACCCAAGGCCGAGGCCAGATGGCCAATGTCTGAATCGTTACCGATCAGATAGCCGGATTCGTGGATAAAATCGCCTAGCGCCTGCAGCGATTCAAAATGATTCACAGTGAAGGGTTGTCCCTGTGCGGCAGCCTGCCATGCCGCTGCCTCGCGTTCTTCAACCACAAAAGCAACGTCATGACCATCGCGATACAGGCGTTGCGCCAATTCTATAAATTTGGAATCTGACCAATAGCGTTCGGCTGACCCGGCGGTAGGATGAATCACAATACGCCTGCGGTTTTGCCGCCAGCGCTCCGGATGCTGGGTGACCAGGCCGCTGGCCGAGGACCAGTCTTCGATGCCATAGACGGCTTTCGCAAAATGGCGTAATTCGTCCAGAAAAAGCCTGGGCTGTGCCGGCTGCTGGCGCAACCACATGGTCAATGACCTGAGCGGGCGCGGGCAATTGTGTGGATCAAGCGCGATGGGCTGATCAATATCCATCTGGAACAGGCTGTCAAATTGAGCCAATGCTGACACGCCTTCCAAAGGAACAGGCCGCACTTCAAGGCCCGGCAACCACGAGGCCAGTGCATGCGCCTGTTGTCCGAACACGGTGACCCGATAGCCGCTACGCACCAGATTGTGGGCAAGCGGAAGCAGCAACAGGGAATCGCCAAGTTTATCGGAAACCAGGAAAGCGATGTGTTCTGAATGGGTCATGAAAAATGTGCGGCAGAATACGAATGACTCGTATCATATTGTTACATCAAGAAAAAGGCAATACCGGGGAGCGTTGGGCGAAAAATAATTGAAACGGGATGCAGATGGCGGGGCAGGCTGAGACACTGGGCGCTGTCGGGGCACTGGTATGTCGGCGCGTGGTTTATTACTGCGGTTTTGTCTGCGCCAGCACATTGGCATCTTCGCAGCGTGCGTTATCAGGCGTTTGCAGCAATCCTGATCGGTTATGCATGAATGAGGTGTAAAAAGAGCTGCGGCCTGTTGTATTTGCTGAATGCTAACGCATGTTGCTACAAATAAAAAAAGCCGACAGAAATGATCTTTCGGCTCTTCAGTGTGCCCATGAAAATTTCATGGCACCAAACCAATCGCATTTGTACTAGCCTATTTCACCTGTTGTTTGTTCAGTTTGCGGGCCAGCGTGCGGCGATGCATGCCCAGGCGGCGTGCTGTTTCCGAAATGTTGAATCCCGTTTCTGCCAATGTTTCGTGGATGCGCTCCCATTCCAGGGTCTTGATGGATGACTGGCGCGCACTGAGCTTGACGTTGGTCTCGCCGCCCGAACGCTGAAAGGCGGCCTCAATGTCGTCAGTATTGGATGGCTTTGCCAGATAATGACAAGCGCCAAGCTTGATGGCTTCAACGGCAGTGGCGATACTTGCGAACCCGGTCAGTACGACGATCAGCATGTCCGGATTATGGGCATGCAGATTCTTCACGCAGGCCAGCCCCGAGCCTTCGCCCTTTAGCTTAAGATCAACAACCGCATACCCTGGTGTACGGTGCTGCAG
>JBOIGK010000434.1:0-4133 GCA_050742695.1 Advenella sp.
GAACTGGGTGTGGTTATTTTCGAACGCGGCGGCAATGAGGTTGGCGTCACGCCAACCGGGCTGCGGATTGTCACGCAGGCCCAGAAGATTCTTGAGGAAAGCGCCAATCTGAAGGAAATCGCCAGGCAGGGCAATGATCCGCTCACCGGCGCATTGCGCGTCGGCGTGATTCATACGATCGGGCCATATTTGCTACCCAAGCTCATTCCGCTGCAATTGCGCATCACGCCACAGATGCCGCTGATCCTTCAGGAAAGTTTTACGGTGCGTCTGCTGGAGTTGCTGCGCCAGGGCGAGATCGACTGCGCCATCGTAGCATTGCCGCTGCCCGAAGCCGGGCTAGAGGTGCGTCCGCTTTATGAAGAAAATTTTATTGCTGCTGTACCGCGCAATCATCGCTGGGCGGCACTAGCGCAAATCGATACCGAAATGCTGAAGCAGGAAACCATGCTCTTGCTGGGTGCCGGTCACTGCTTTCGCGATCAGGTATTGGAAGTCTGCCCCGAAATGTCGCGTTTCTCGGCTGCTGCAGATGGCATTCAGCGTTCCTTTGAAGGCTCTTCACTGGAAACGATTCGCCACATGGTGGCAGCCGGCCTGGGTATTACGCTACTGCCGATGACAGCCTTGCCTGAGAAGCCGCCCTCTGAAGACGATCTGGTGCATTATGTACCGTTAAGGGCGCCGGTACCAAACAGAGAAGTCGTGCTGATCTGGCGCCGAAGTTTTCCCAGACTACAGGCGATTGATGCCTTGGCCGATTGCATCTATCGATGCGATTTGACCGGCGTCAGAATGCTCAACGGCAAGGTCCGCAGCCTGTAATGCATCTCTGGGCTAAACCCGGATCAGGGTTTACCTTGAAATTTCGGGCAAAATTGAATCATGGCAAAAAAAAATGCGAGAATAGCAGCGTTAAACGTTATTACGTATTCTTACATTATCGGAGTATTACAAATGAACTATCTGAAAGCATCTGCACTGTCAATGGCCATTTCTGCCGGCCTGATGCTGTCGACCCAGGCACTGGCTGCAGATACCATTAAAATCGCGGCAGTCGGACCGGTGACCGGCCCGGTAACGCAATATGGCGATATGGTACGCGAAGGCATCCGTACAGCCATCGAATCAATCAACGCCGCAGGCGGATACGATGGCAAACAGTTCGAAATGGTTGAAGTAGATGACGCCTGCGAACCTAAACAGGGACCCATTGCTGCCAACAACGTCGTCAACAAGGAAATCGGTTTTGTAGTCGGTCCGGTATGCTCGGGCGCGACGGTGGGCGGCGCCTCTATCTACAACCAGGAAGGGGTGGTCATGATTACGCCTTCGGCGACGGCGCCCAACGTGACCGATGACAAGAACTTCGATTTTGTTTTTCGCACCATCGGACGTGATGACCAGCAAGGTCCTGCAGCGGCAAAATATATCATCGACAGCGTCAAGCCCAGCAAGGTTGCCATCCTGCATGACAAGCAGTCTTATGGACAAGGCATTGCTTCATCGGTACGGGACAATTTGAAGAAGGCAGACGTAGCAGTCGCGCTGTTTGAAGGCATTAATGCCGGTGAGACCGATTACTCATCGGTGATCACCAAAATGAAATCGGCCGGCGTTGATTTTGTTTACTACGGTGGCTACCATCCTGAAATGGGCCTGCTTATGCGCCAGGCAGCCGAGCAGGGCCTGAAAGTCAAGTTCATGGGCCCCGAAGGCGCCGGCAATCCTGAAATCAATGCGATCGCCGGTGATGCGGTAGAAGGCATGCTGTTGACGCTGCCTGCAGATTACTCTGCGCTGCCGGAAAACAAAGCCGTGGTCGAAGCATTCAAGGCTAAAAAACGCAATGCGTCCGGCGCTTTCCAGCTGACCTCCTACGCTGCGACACAGGCTATCTTCGAAGGAATCAAGGCCACCAAAAGTACCGATCCTGAAAAAGTGGCCGAGTGGCTGCATGGCAATACGGTGAAGTCGGTGATTGGCGATCTGTCATGGAACAAGCAGGGCGACCTGAACGAGTTCAAGTTTGACATCTACACCTGGCATAAAGACGGCAGCAAAACAGCTGTGAAGTAAAAGGTTTCACTACAGTGGCGCTCATAATCGGCCGCCTGTAGTGAACTGGATTGGCCGGCCAGGTCATAAAAAGACCGAACCCATCTATTGGGTCCGGTCTTTTTTTTGCGAGGCTGTTTCAGCCAGGCTGGCACAGACCTTACCACGCACCGTTATAGCCCACCAGATTCAGCCAGTGTCAGGCGCTGATATGCGATGCAAAAATATGCACGAATGCCTTTTTCTGCTGGTCAATCAATACGACGTGTTGTGATCGGATCGAACCAGTGCAGATGATGTCGGGCATCCGCACCGGCATTGATCGTGTCGCCGATCTTATAATTGGCAGAGGCCGTTTCATGGACATCGCAACGGATAACGACCAGGGTATCACCGACTCTTCCGTGTATGAGTTTTTCAGATCCCAGGATTTCGATCATTTCAATAGTCATCGGGATGCCCGGCTGATCCAGCTGTACGTGTTCCGGACGAAAGCCCAGGATAATCTCTTTGCCACGGGCACGCTCCGGCACTTGTGCTGCGGGGATGGCCATTTTCTGGCCGTCCCTGGTCATTATGTCACCGCTGGCGGTCACTGACACCGGGATCAGGTTCATCGGCGGCGAGCCGATGAAGGCGGCGACAAACGTCGTGGCTGGTTTCTCGAATACTTCAATCGGGCTGCCGATCTGTTCAGCAACGCCTTTGTTCATTACGATCATGCGGTCGGCCAGCGTCATCGCCTCGACCTGGTCATGGGTGACATACAGGCTGGTGGTGCGCAGGCGTCTATGTAGTTTCTGGATTTCCAGGCGCATCTGTACCCGCAGTTTGGCATCCAGGTTGGACAGCGGCTCATCGAACAGAAACACCTTTGGTTCCCGCACGATGGCGCGGCCCATGGCTACACGCTGACGCTGTCCGCCGGATAACTGCTTGGGCCGTCGATCAAGCAGGCTACCCAGCTCCAGGATGCCCGCCGCCTGTTGCACCCGCTCATCAATCTGTTCTTTGGTCAGCTTGCGAATTTTCAGGCCATAAGCCATGTTTTCATAGACCGACATGTGGGGGTAAAGCGCATAGTTCTGAAAGACCATGGCAATATCACGCTCAGCCGGTTCCAGCCCATTGACGACGTTGCCGTCGATCAGGATCTGACCTTCTGTCACCGATTCCAGGCCGGCGACCATGCGCATCAGCGTAGACTTGCCGCAACCGGAGGGACCGACGATGACAATGAATTCACCGTCCTGTACGTCCAGGTTCACGCCGTGGATCACGGCAACATTGCCGGGATAGGTTTTTCTGATGTCGTTAAATTGTAGTGTTGCCATTTTAATAATCCTTTATTTCTCGGTATCCACGAGACCCCTGACAAACCACTTCTGCATCAGCACCACGACCAGTCCGGGCGGAATCATGGCAAGCAGAGCGGTTGCCATCACAATATTCCAGTTGGTCACGCTGTCGCCGCCGCCGATCATGGTACGGATGCCGACCACAATGGGGGTCATATCGTCTGTCGTCTTCATGACCAGCGGCCACAGGTATTGGTTCCAGCCGTAAGTGAACTGAATCACGAACAGGGCGGCGATGCTGGTTTTTGACAAGGGCAGCAAAATATCGCGGAAAAAACGCAAGGGGCCGGCGCCATCGATCCGCGCGGCTTCGATCAATTCATCGGGTACGGTCAGAAAGAACTGCCGGAACAGAAAGGTGGCGGTGGCCGAGGCAATAAGCGGCAGCGTAAGGCCGGCATAGGTGTTGGTCAGGCCAAGGCCGGCGACCACTTCAAATGTCGGCGAAATACGTACCTCGACCGGAAGCATCAGCGTGATGAAAATCATCCAGAAACACAGCATGCGAAACGGAAAGCGGAAATAGACCACGGCAAACGCCGAAAGCATGGAGATGGTGATTTTTCCTATGGCAATCGTCATGGCGGTAACGAAGCTGACCCAGAGCATGTGGGCGACACTGCTGGGCGCAGAACTGGATCCGCCAAGCAGGGCATTGGTATAGTTTTCTATGAAATGGCTGCCCGGCCAGAGGGACATGGGGGCATTGGCCACTTC
>JBOIGK010000435.1:0-8681 GCA_050742695.1 Advenella sp.
CAACAAGCGCTTCCCAAGCGGTGCCCCCGACCAGAGTCAGGCTGGCGGCTTCAAGATGGCTAAGCGTAGCCGGCTTCTTGCCTATGATGCTTTCGGCAGCAACATGGTACTCGGCATAGCTTCCCGAACCTTCAAAGATCTGGGGCGTGTACCAGACCTCGTCACCCGGGGCGAAGGTGGTCACGCCTGCGCCGATTTCCTCGACCACGCCAGACACATCGTGTCCGGTAATGGCCGGAAGTGGCACCAGGTCGGGGTAGTCTCCGCGCCGGACCTGATAGTCCAGGGGGTTGATGGACGTTGCGTGGACACGAACCAGAACTTGCCCTGCTCCAGGCACCGGCTTGGGCACCTCAGAAAGTTCAAAAGCTTCCGGGCCGCCAAAGGTGTTAAGTGTGATTGCTTTCATTAGATCCTCATTTCGTTAAAAAGGAATATCGGGATTTTTCGATATATAGAGATAAAAAAATTACAGGTCTTTACCGATGAGTTCGGCAAGATTACTGATGGCTTCTTCGTTGCGTTTATAGTAGGTCCACTGACCAATGCGTTGCACTTCAACCAGGCCCGCTCTTTGCAAAGTGGCCAGATAGTCAGAGACCGTGGACTGCGACAACCCAACACCCTCTTGAATACTGCTTACGCAGACGCCTACCGTATGAACATCCCCTTCGTCTTGCGGGGGGAAGTTATTTACAGGATCCTTCAGGCGCCTGAGGATATCAAGACGAGTGCGGTTCGAGAGCGCTTTGAATATTTCAAGTAAGTCCATACGTCCATTATATCGAGATTTACCGATATGTCAATTAGTTGATATTATTTACCCCACCCTTCTGGCAGACACTGGAAGATAGTCGCCAGCAAGAACAAGCACGGGCGCGGCGCGAGCTGCAATTGCTAAGCACCCAGTAGAACCCTACGAAACAACACATTCCGAGCGCCTGAATGATGCGAATTGGATGGCTCGACCCCTGCTCGCTGATACTGTCAAACTACGCACGGCGTGGCGATGTTTCGGTACTGTCCTTTGAAATACAGCAACGGCTGCAGGCAAGTACCCTCTTGCAGCTTTAACGCTTTCACTTGACCAATAACTATCAAGTGATCCCCGGCGGCGTATTCAGCGTACATTTCGCAATCAAGCCAGTGAAGGCTGCCGGCCAGTATCGGGCTACCCAGGGGCGATGCCTGCCACTGGACGTCGCGCCACTTGTCCGTGCCTCTCTGGGCGAACTGCCTGGAAATCGCTACTTGCTCGTCGGACAGAATATTGACAGCGAAACGACCTGCCTGGCGAATTTTTGGATAACTGGCCGAACGAGTCATCACGCTGAACGACACCAGCGGCGGGTCCATAGACACGCTATGAAAAGACTGGCAGGTAAAGCCAATGGGCTCGCCTTCGAAGTGCGATGTGATCACCGTGATGCCGGAAGCGTAGTGCCCGAGCGCTTCGCGAAAACGCAAAGGCTCAATCGCAGTAGTGGAAAGTGACATGATGCAATTGAAATACTGGATGTAGCTTGAAAGTGCTATGGAAAAGCAATCCGGCCAGGTTGCCAGACGTCCGTCCTTAGCCCGTGCATGGTCGTCACGAGCTGTTCGCAACGACCATGCCCCCGACAGAAAATCAGCTTGCCAGTTCCCTGCGAACGATGTCCGCTCCGGCACTCAAAGCATTCAGCTTGCCTCTTGCAACGCTACGAGACAATGGTGCCATGCCGCAATTGGTGCACGGATAAAGCTTATCGGCATCCACGAACTGCAGTGCTTTTCGCAGCGTATCGGCCACTTGATCGGGTGTTTCAATGGTGTTTGTGGCCACATCAATGGCGCCCACCATCACTTTTTTACCGCGAATCAGTTCGATCAGATCCATGGGAACGTGCGAGTTTTGGCATTCCAGCGAGACGATGTCGATACTGGACTTCTGCAACTTGGGGAACGCTTCTTCATACTGCCGCCATTCAGATCCCAGCGTCTTTTTCCAATCCGTATTCGCTTTGATGCCGTAGCCATAACAAATATGGACTGCGGTTTCACACTTTAGTCCTTCAATGGCTCTTTCAAGCGTAGCGACGCCCCAATCATTCACCTCATCAAAAAACACATTGAACGCGGGCTCGTCAAATTGGATGATATCGACACCCGCAGCCTCCAACTCTTTGGCTTCCTGATTAAGAATCTTGGCAAATTCCCAAGCCAGTTTTTCGCGACTTTGATAGTGGGCATCATACAGGGTGTCGATCATCGTCATGGGGCCCGGTAAGGCCCATTTGATCGGTTGGCGGGTCTGCTTGCGCAAAAACCGGGCGTCGTCAACAAACACGGGCTTGCGCCGGGCGACGGCACCCACGACCGTTGGCACGCTCGCATCATAGCGATCACGAATTCTAACGGTCTTGCGGTTCTCGAAATCCACCCCTTCCAGGTGTTCAATGAAGGTTGTCACGAAATGCTGCCGCGTTTGTTCACCATCGCTAACGATATCAATCCCCGCGTGCTGTTGCTCCTGTAAAGACAGACGCAACGCATCTTGCTTGCCCTCGATCAATCCCTCATCCTGCAGTTTCCAGGGGGACCAGAGTTTTTCCGGTTCGGCAAGCCAGGCGGGTTTAGGCAGGCTGCCAGCCGTTGATGTAGGTAATAATTTTTTCACAATAGTAGTCATGGTGTGTTTGGGTTCTCAAAGATGGGAGTGCGCGGACCATTGCTCAAGAATCGCCCGGTATGGTTTGATAAAATGCTCCTCGGCATACCTTCCCTGCTCGGCCGCCAGCCGGCTACGCTCCTCCCGATCATAAACAATCCGGGTTAACGAATAATCCTGGTGCTTCAAACTCGGCTGATAAGACTTGCCTGCGATAGAATTTGCGTTGTAAATCTCTGGCCGATAAATTTTCTGGAAGGTGTCCATCGTGCTGATGGTGCTAATAAGCTCAAGGTCCGTATAATCACGCAGCAAATCGCCGGAAAAATAAAAGGCCAACGGCGCCGCACTATTGGCTGGCATAAAATAGCGGGCCTTCATCCCCATTTTTTTGAAGTACTCGTCAGTCAATGAATATTCATCTTGGTGGTATTCCACGCCCAACACGGGGTGCTGGTTTTCAGAACGATGATAGGTCTTGCTGCTCGACACGCTCAGGCATATAACAGGTGCTTTGGCGAAGTTATCCTTGTAAGTCTTTGAATTCACAAAGCACTTGAACAACTTGCCATGCAATTGTCCAAAATTTTCTGGCGCGCCAAATTCGGGCTGATGCTTGGCGTATTCCGGCAGCAACACACTAAAGTCATAATCTCGCACGTAAGAAGAAAAATTGTTTCCTACAATGCCCTCAATGCATTCGTTGGTTTTCCGATCAACTACGCTGGTCTTTAATATTTCAATCACAGGCAGGTCGCGATCATTGCTTTGACCTTCAAAGCGCATTTGAACTGAGATAATGTCAAGGTTGACGCTGTAGCGATCGCCAGTGGGGTTGTCCCAATGCGCCAGGGCATTAAAACGATTGTCAATCATCTTAAGGGTATTGCGCAGGTTCTCTTGGCGACTATCGCCTCTGGCCAGATTGGCAAAGTTGGTGGTGATTCGCGTATTGTCTGAAGGACGGTAGTCTTCATCGAAACAAGTGCTCTTAATAGCAAATGTAAACTCTGTACTCATTATGCTGTTGCCTTAATTCCCGGGATATATAACCCACATTTATCTATTCAACGCTGCTCAAATTTTCTTTTTTTCAGCAATCTAGACATTTATGATGCAAAGGCGGCAGTCTATATTGCATTAGTCATATTTAAAGTGAATTAAATTCATTCTCTCGTTGGCTTCATTCATAGAATGGCGAGCGCGCCGATCGGCACGTCAATGTGCCCCTCCCTATTCGCTAACTTTTCATTGCCCCACGGCACACTCATTTTGCAAAAAAGGTGTAATAACTCAGTTTTTTAAGCTTAACTTACCTTGCCAATACCGATGCGACAGGCAGGGCCAAAGGCAAGGTGAATTCTGGTGCAGTGCAGATAAAATCCCGCAGCAAGGGCTGCCAGTTCGATTCTGGTCCCGGCTTCAGCTTAAATCTCCTGGTGTTCAAGGCTCGGTTCTACCCCATAAATGGGGATGAGTGCTCACCAAACACACTGCTTTAGACGCCACGTATGACTATGCGGCGAGGGGTTTGTCGTTGATTTCAATAGCCAAATATAGAAATTGTCGCTCCACGGCTTACCACCTCCCTTACAATAGCGTATGAATTCCTTTCTTTCGCCCCTCTTTTCGTTTCACCCCCGCATTCAGCACTTATGCTGTCCCTCACTATTGGCGGTCGCGTGAAAGTGCCCAAGCGGCTTGTGCCGCTCCTTGAAGAAGGCCTTATCGACGAAGTGCTCAGCCAGCTGATGAGCGGCAAGGAAGCTACCGTGTACGTCGTACGCAGCGGCGACGCCACGCGGTGCGCAAAAGTGTACAAAGACGCCAAACAGCGCAGCTTCCGGCAGGCCGCGTCCTATCGGGACGGCCGCAAGGTACAAAACTCCAGGCAGGCCCGCGCCATGGAAAAAGGCAGCCGCTACGGTCGCCAGATGCAGGAAGAAGTCTGGCAAAACGCCGAAGTAAATGCATTATTTCAGCTGGCCAATGCCGGCGTGCGCGTACCCCAGCCGTATATTTGCACCGACGGCGTATTGCTGATGGAACTGGTAGTTGATGCGGATGGCGATGTCGCGCCGCGCCTGAACGACGTGGACCTGACCCAGGAACGTGCCCTGCAGCTACACGCCATGCTGCTTAACCAGGTGGTACGCATGCTTTGTGCAGGCGTCATACATGGCGATTTGTCCGAATACAACATCTTGCTTGCCGCCGATGGCCCGGTCATTATTGATCTGCCGCAGGCCGTTGACGCCGCCGCGAACACAGAAGCGTGCGAGATGCTGGTGCGCGACGTGAACAACCTTGCCGCGTATTTCGGGCGCTTTGCCCCGGAGCTGCTGTCTGCCAGCTATGGCAAGGAAATCTGGGCACTTTACGAAGCGGGCGAACTTAATGTGGATGCTGAACTGACCGGCTATGTCGAGCCCGACGCCAGCCCCGTAGATATGGATAGCCTGCTGCTGGAGCTGGAAGATAGTCGCCTGGAAGAAGAGGCGCGGGTGCGCCGCGAGCAGCAATCGCTTAGCACCCAGTAAGGACGCTGAGCAACGATACCTGCCGGGCTGCAGGTATTGCGCCAAACGCTTGACCAGTCACAGACCCCACATAGCCAGCCTTGCGTCAAATACTCATAAAATGTCTTAGCCGATCACCCTTGCAGCTTTTGGCCGTTGCGCCGGCATCCGCACAATCGGCGCCAGCCAAGACGTTAGGGCACCGGAATAATCGACGGCAGACACCGGCAGAGGATAAACGCCTGCTGATAAGTCGTGGATGTCTCTTCCAATCCAATGTTAGGCCGTGTAGTACGGATCGCGCTGAAAACGGCGATGCATCTGTCGGAAAATTAACGCCAGATGGCATCATTCGTTATTGAGACGTTGAGAAAGAGCGACGGTCGTATCAGCATCAACGCCGTGCAGTAGTAGCGTCAACAAAGGTAGAAAGATCGCGATTGAAACGGTCTGCCTCCTCAAGAAAGGGAGAATGCCCCGACTCAGGATAAAACTTGCCAATAACGCCAGGGTTCAACGCCTTGGCACGCTTAAAGGACGGTTCCGCCTGAACCAGCGCATCGCCTGCACCATAGACCAGCAACAGCGGCTTGTGCATTGCACCTAGCCCCTTGGGAGCGTCTAGAGACATCTTCTGCACTGCATTTTGCATATGCTCGGAGGCCATAGCCGCATTGGCCAACAGCCGCTGGAAAGTAACCGCGTCAGGCTGCCTAGCAAAACACAGGCTCACAAAATCACGTTCAGCATCAAGGTGGGTCTTAAGGTCAGGCGACGCCATCCCACTGTACACACGTGGGTGCGAAACGATCTGTTCGGGAGCCAGCTCGATCACCCCTCCTACATACACAGCGCCGGCGATCTTCTGGTCACCGTAAGTAGCCAGGTAATTCGTAATCACGGCCGCACCAAGCGACCACCCCACCACGACAGGTTGCTGGGCTCGTGAGCCGGCAATGACTGCAGCCAGATCATCAGCCCAACGTCCTCCATCGCTATAGGCACCGGCACGTTCGGGCTGATCAGACATGCCATGGCCACGCATATCGTAGGTAATCAGTCTGTAACGCTGTAGCTCGGGGCTATTGATCTGCTTATCCCAGCTCAGATGGCTGCCTAGCAAACCATGTACGAAAACAATGGGTTGGCCGTTTGGATCTCCCGCTTCTTGCACGCTGATTGACACCCCGTCAGGAGCTGTCACTACGTAGGATTGCGCAGCGGACTGTGCCAGCATGCAGGCCCCTATGAGGACAAATCCAACCAGCCAGCGTCGCCAGTGGTTGAAGACTGTTGAAGATATCATTTTGAAACTCCGATGCAATGAGAGATTGCATCCTAAACCCTGACACTGGTGTCACAGTCAAGCAAAAAAGTGATATCGTTCAATTCATGAGCCAAACATTATCCACAATCACTTTGAAAATCGGTGCACTGGCACAGGCAACCGGGGTCAGCGTGCGCTCAATTCGTCACTATGATCAACACAATCTGCTGGCGTCGACACGTGCCGATAACGGTTATCGCGAATTCGCAACCGTGGCCGTTACACAAGTCAGGCAAATTCAGCGTCTGATAGCTAACGGCTTCAACTTAGAGGAAATTCGCAGCTTTCCCGATTGCATGCTATTGCTTGAAGGGGCAAAAGCATGTGCGAACATTACGGACGCCCAGCGCAAACGGCTCGCAATACTCGAACGTCAAATAGAAGCGCTCGAAATCCAGCGCCAACGCTTGCGCGCCATGCTGATCGAAAACGCCGAGCCTGACCATCACCCATCTGGCATAGCAGACAACACTGGACTGGCAGCAGGCGTGACAGCGCCCGTCCAGATCATTCCGGCGAGCAAGGAAGCGACCACGGGTACATCGGAACAGGACCTTACCGAAAATTGACAGGGCATCCATGACGTGTGCAAAAGTTGCGCGCCGCCGAATCTCGATCAGACCGGCACGCGCGCAACAATGCACTGATAACACTGTACCTTTGCTACTGCGTCCTACTATTTAAACCTGACCAGATCCTTGAAGATCAATTTGCCCCAGGTATTGCCGCTGCCATGAACCAGCGCGCCGCCTTCCTTAAATGGCCCCAGCGCAATCGGTGCAAAACCAAGCTGCTCTGCCAGCGTCGCGACCGGCGCCACAGCACTTTCATCATCGCTGGACAAAAACACGACGCGGCTGCCGCCATTGACGCTCGGGTCAGCGCCCAGAACGGCGGCAACCAGGTGGTTAAAGCCTTTTACAACACTGGCGCCGGTAAACGCCTTGGCGACAACAGCGGCCGACGGCAGGCCTTCGAGTTCTTGCTCGGAAATACCATAGGCATTGGTGGCGTCGATAATCGTTTTACCGCGCCAGCTTGGCAATAGCCTGGCAACTTCGCGATGTTCCCGAAATGGCACTGCCAGGAAGATTATGTCGGACGCGATGGCATCTTGCAGCGTCTTGGGTACAACGGTGGGGCCGATCGCTTGTGCCTGCTGCGTCAGCGCCTCAGGCGGTCGTCGGCCGGCAACGCTCACCTGGATATTCTTTCTTGCAAATGCCCGGGCAAGCGCCTGGCCTACCGAACCGAAACCAATTATTGAATAACTCATGTTAATTCTCCATTTCGTGGACCTTGTGATTAACCACGATCCACATTATTTGGTGACCGGTAGCTGGTACAGATATAACCGCACCCGCCGGACAATCACCGCAATTAATCCCGTCTTGTGATCGGGATTCCATATCTGTCGGCACAACCCATGTCGTCTTTTTCAAGTTGACCGGGCCAGGCCGCACGCTTTTGGCGTGATTGTTGAGCACTATTTTTTGGCTGCACATTCCCGGGGCGATATCAGATGGCCGCAGTTCCGCCATCAACATACAACTCCACGCCATTCACAAAGCTTGAATCGTCGGACGCAAGAAACAGCGCGGCTGTCGCAATTTCTTCAGGCTTACCCATCTTGCCGCGTGGAACCAGGGATTCGAAAGCTCGAATTGTTTGCTCGTCAAAAAGCTGCTCCTGGATCGGTGTGGCAATCTGCCCGGGGCTAAGCACATTTACCCGGATTTTCCGGCTCTTCAACTCGTTAAGCCATCCGCGTGCGAAGGCGTGTAACGCTGCCTTGCTCCCCGCATACACGCTGAAATCTGGAAACCCTTTCACCGACGCAATGGAACCGGTCATAAAGATCGACCCGCCATCGTTGAACAACGGCAACGCCTTCTGAACCGTAAACAGCGTGCCGCGCGTATTCAGGTTGAACGTCGTATCAAAGTGCTGCTCTGTAATCTTGCCCAATGGGACGGCTTCGCCGGTACCAGCGCTCGCGTACAAAACGTCTATTTTTCCCTTTTCTCGCTTAACCGTATCGAACAGGCGGTCAAGATCGTCTAAATTAGACGCATCCCCGCGCACGCCGGTCACATTGCGGCCAATGAGCTTGACCGCCTCGTCCAGCGCCTCTTGCCTTCTGCCCGTGATAAACACATAGGCACCCTCTTCAACAAATCGCTTG
>JBOIGK010000436.1:0-3217 GCA_050742695.1 Advenella sp.
GTGGTCATGCGCGTTGGATAGTGATCAGGGATAGTCGCACTGCGATGATGAATGCCAATATCTGTTGCGCTATCAGCTCCTGCGTCCATGTTCATATATCTTTTCCCAATAGCAGAACAGGGTGCAGCTCACGGGCCAACTGGCTGATCAGAGGGCCGACTTCTTCGAGCATGAGCGCAGTGGGCAGTAGAGAGCTGGGTCCGCCACAACTGACCACAAGTCGTTCGCCATCGGGAAGCTTGATCCCGGAGGCTACAGTATTGATCTGGTATTTGGGCCGCTCGTGAAAGACAAAACCACACTCAGGATAATTTGCCAGCGCCTGTTTCATTGCCTTGAGCTCGGCGGCATCTGCCAGCTTGCCAGTACTCTGGGCTTGTGCCAGCAGTTGCTCGCGTACCTCGGGACTGCAGTTTGCCAGATATGCCCAGCCAATCGCGCTGTGAAACAATGGGATGCGCGAACCTACACGCAGATTCATCAACAGCGGTGAATTGCCCTGGCAGCGCAGCAGATAGACAATACTACTGCCTTCCCGTCGGCCCAGGGCAACGGCTACCTGATAACGGTCGGCAATCGCCTGCAGCATGGGACGCACGACCTCCAGGGCATCCTGGCCCGCCAATGCCGCTGCACCTAACGCGATCGCCGCTGTTCCCAATTGCAACTTGTCCTTGCCCGGGACGTTTGCCAGAAAGCCGGTTTTCTGCAAGGTATAGCAGAGTCGCCATACGGTGGGCTGCGCTAATCCGGTCATTTGGGCGATATCCGTTGTGCCCAGCATCCTTTGTTCAGCATCAAAGCATTGCAATATTTCCAGCCCTCGTGCCAGCGCAGTGACGAACTGTCGGTCCGTTGCGTCGGATGTCATCGCGTTTTCATCGTCTTTTGGATTGGGGCGTCTTGACATAAATATCCTCTTTCATTATGATAATTCAAATAGCAAATTAACAATTCGCACTGCAAATTATAATGGAAATGACGAAAGACATCAATACTTCATCTGCGGGGAGGCAAATCAGCGGCGCCGTATCGTGGCCGGGCAGCTGTTATTGGGGGCCGTCTGCGGTGGGGCAGATAGTTGAGGCTGCCGGATCCAGGCTGTGCCGTCCGCTTGTCATTACCGACCCGGGTGCATGGCGTGCCAGTAGCGCTGTTGTGCAATCGGCGCTGGCAGCAAGGTCGATACAGGATTGGCAGGTGTTTGACGGTGTGGTGGCCAACCCATCGCTGGCCGAGGTACGAGAAGCATTGCGAATGGCGCGACATTCCGGCTGTGTCAGTATTATCGCCGTGGGCGGGGGTAGCGTCATTGACGTGGCCAAAGTCGTGTTCGGATGTCTTTGCAGCGGTCTGGAGCCTGAAGAACTTGCAGCACCGCACGGCCGGGCATGGCTTGAGGGCCCTGTGCAACCTGATGTGCCGTTATTGCTTGCCATTCCCACCACATCGGGCACGGGTAGCGAGAGTAGCTCAGCGGCGCTGATTCAGGGCGATGACGGGCGTAAGCATATGTACCGTTCCTTGCGAACCCGTCCTGCATTGGTCGCGTTACAACCTGACCTTACCTTGAACCTGCCAATGCGTCCGACTGCGCAAGGCGGATTTGACGCAGTGCTGCATGCACTAGGTGCGCTGGTCAATATCGATTCCAATCCGATTGGTAAAGCCATCGCCTTGCAGGCCCTGCGTGCCTGTATGCAAGCACTGCCGTTGGTGCTAGACGAACCGGACAATCTGGGTGCCCGTACCCAGATGCAGATGGGGGCATATCTTGCAGGAGTGGCAATCGGTATCTGCAAAGTAGACGCCGTGCACGCCATGTGTACTCCGCTGGAGTCGGTCGTAGACATGGCGCACGCTGAAGTGTTAGCCCCTGTCTTTGGCGTGGTGTCGCGTTGCACCATACAGACACATGCCAGCGTTTATGCCAATACCGCCCGGCATTTGAATAATGCCAGTACAGGCGATGATCATCGGGATGCGCTGGCGCTGATCCAGCGGGTCGAAGACTTGGCCAGGCAGGCAAATATCTCTTTGTATTTGACCAATTTGCAATTGACCGAACAGCAAGCCGGTCAACTGGCGACTCAGGCTATGCAAAGCGCATCCATGTCGCTTAACCCGCGCAGTCTCACTCACGCAGAAGTCAGCTCACTGTACCTGCAAATGGCCAATTAAGGATCCAGTCATGAATGTTATTGATTCCAAACCATACGCAATGCTCATCGACGGGCGCTGGCAAGCCGGCCGGGAGGGACTGGTCTTTGACACACTCAACCCGTCTACAGCAAAAGTACTTGCCCAGGTACATCAGGCGGACGCAGCTGACGTGGATGCTGCCGTTCAGGCAGCCCACAGGGCATTCGAAAATGGCTGGCGCAGGACTACGCCGGCCGAACGCGGACGATTGCTAAGACGCCTGGCGGTGCTGTTTGAGCGTGATAGGGAAAAGCTTGCGTGGATAGAGACACTGAATGTTGGCAAGCCCATTACGCATTCGCTCGAATCGCTCAAGGCCATGCCGTCTTCATTGGAGTATTTTGCGGGCATGATTCCTGCCGTCCGAGGAGAAACGATTGCCGTGGGAAACAGCGATGTGCTCAATTACACCATTCGGGAGCCATTGGGTGTTTGTGCGCTGATTATGCCGTGGAACTACCCGATGACGCTGACGATCAACAAACTGGGGCCTGCGCTGGCGGCCGGAAATACCATCGTGCTCAAGCCGTCCGAGGTCACGCCGCTGTCGACCCTGGCGCTGGCGCGGCTGTTCGAGGAAGCGGGCTTTCCGCCTGGCGTTGTCAATGTGGTCAATGGTCCGGGCGCGATCGTAGGCGAACAATTGGTCACGCATCCGCTCGTGTCCAGGGTATCGTTCACGGGCGGAACTGTAACCGGTGCCCGCATTCTCGCTTCCACCGCAAGCGACTTGAAGCGGGTCACGCTGGAATTGGGTGGCAAGTCGCCGCTGATAGTATTTGACGATGCCGCACTGGACAAGGCTGTTGCTGTCGCTGCGGGAGACATCATAAAAAATTCCGGCCAGGTATGCATTGCCTGCACACGCCTACTTGTGCAGGAAACGATACTTGATGATTTTCTTGATCGCCTGCAACGGCGCCTGCGAGCAGTGCGGGTTGGCACGCCTGAAGCTGCCGATACCGAAATGGGGCCGCTGGTCAGCGCAGCGCAAAAGCAGCGTGTCGAACATTAC
>JBOIGK010000437.1:0-2319 GCA_050742695.1 Advenella sp.
CGATAGGCCAGCGTGGTCATGACTTTGGACATGGCCGTCATGAAGCCGCGCACCGGCAACGGTAATGGCGTGCCGCCGTGCTGTTCTGCCGTTTCACGATGGTGGATCTCGTCTTCCTTCATCTGCTGGACAATGGCGCGCGAGCGGCTGTCCTGCGCCGGCAGATCGGTCAGGTGACGCTCCAGATGCGCTTCGACCTGGCGTTCGGTCTCGGCCATGAAACCCAGGTTACGTTCGCGACCAGCGGCGCTGGCCAGCACTCCCAGCCCGAAAGAGCCCGCATACCATAGCGGATTGAGCAGGCTGGTGTGGCTGTTGAGCTCACGAATGCGATCACGGCACCAGGAAAGATGATCCACTTCTTCCTGCGCAGCCGTCTCGAACACCTGACGCACCAACGTTTCCTTGCACATGAGCGCCTGCCCGCGATACAGGGCCTGGGCGCATACTTCTCCAACATGATTGACACGCATCAGGCCGGCCGCATGCCTGGCTTCGGCCTGGCTTAGATCCGGCGCGCTGGCCGCCATGTACGGGCCCGCAGGATTGGGACGCGAAGCACGCGAGGCGCCCGAGAGCACTTCGAGCGCAGTCCCGATTTCTGCCAGCACCCGGTCGGCAAGCGAATAACGACGGTCAAATTCACGTACAACAATAGCTTTTTCGGTCATAAGTCAACCTGTGGTGGAAAGGACAGGAAAAGAACGGTGCAGGCGCCGCTGGCGGTCGATTTGTTACCCCAGTGGAGTCTGCCCGATTGTGTATTGTAGCAATGGGTTATGATTTGATTTTGATTTAATGCAGGAAAAGATCATGGAATGCAATATCGAATGGAATGGCCCCGAAGGCATGCTGTTCGTTGCCACAACCGGCAGCGGACACACCGTTGCCATGGATGGCGCGCCTGAAGGCGGCGGCAACAATCTGGCGCCCCGCCCCATGGAGATGATGCTGGTGAGCGCCGGTGGCTGCTCGGCCTACGACATCGTGCTCATTCTTAAACGCGGCCGGCACCAGGTCACCCGCTGCCAGGTCACGGTACAAGGCGAACGCGCCGAGACCGATCCCAAGATTTTTACCAAAATCCATTTCGTCTTCACCGTCACCGGCACGAACCTGCCTGAAAAAGCGGTGGAACGGGCCGTCAGCCTGTCTCACGAAAAATACTGTTCAGCCGTTGCCATGCTGGAAAAGTCAGCAACCATTACCCACGCTTATGTGATCGCCGAGGCATAAAGATGAACCAGCAGTATGAAGATTTCATGCGCCATGTGATGGAGCATGGCGTAGCCAAGACAGATCGCACCGGAACCGGCACCCGCTCTGTCTTCGGCCATCAGATGCGCTTTAATCTGGCCGAGGGCTTCCCGCTGATCACCACCAAGAAACTGCATACCAAAAGCATTTTCATTGAGCTGCTGTGGTTTTTGCGCGGAGACTCGAACGTGCGCTGGCTGCAGGAACGCGGCGTCACCATCTGGGATGAGTGGGCCGATGCCCAGGGCAACCTGGGGCCGGTCTACGGCGTGCAATGGCGCTCCTGGCCCAAGCCGGATGGCGGCCATATCGACCAGATCACGCAGGTCATTGAACAAATCAAAGCCAATCCGGATTCACGCCGGCTGATCGTCTCGGCCTGGAACGTGGCCGACATCGGGCAAATGAAACTGCCGCCCTGCCACGCGTTCTTCCAATTCTACGTAGCCGATGGCAAACTGTCCTGCCAGTTGTACCAGCGCAGCGCCGACATTTTCCTGGGCGTGCCGTTCAATATCGCCAGCTATGCCCTGCTTACTCATATGGTCGCACAGCAATGCAACCTGGAACCAGGCGACTTCATCTGGACCGGCGGCGATTGCCATTTGTACAGCAATCATATCGAGCAGGCACAACTGCAATTATCACGTACGCCATACCCCTTTCCACGGCTGATCATTCATCGCAAACCCGAATCCATTTTCGACTATGAATATGAGGATTTCGAAATTGCCGATTACCAGTTCCATCCGCATATCAAGGCGCCGGTAGCAGTCTGAACCTGCCCGTTCAAACGTAGCCTGCGTGACTTGCCCGCCCGCGCACCATATACAGGAACCGACATGTCTACACTGATTATTCTTGTTGCCTATGCCATCGAAAACCGAGCCATTGGCGTGAACAACACCCTGCCCTGGCATCTGCCGGGCGACCTGAAACGTTTCAAAACCCTGACCATGGGCAAACCCATTATCATGGGACGCAAAACCTGGGAGTCTATCGGACGCCCCCTGCCCGGCAGGCGCAATATCATTATTACCCGCCAGCAGGATCTGAGCGCCG
>JBOIGK010000438.1:0-3698 GCA_050742695.1 Advenella sp.
GCCGAAAGCTATCTGGAGGTGGGTAGCAATCGCAATTCATTCCAGAACGCCAGAACTGTCACTGCCCATCCTGACTTTGGTCCTGCTCCCAAGAACGTGATGCTTGTGCAATATGTCCAGAAGATCACCCCAGAGATCATTGAGCCGATACGTCGTGAATTGTTCAAACGAGCTGAAATATTAACCGGCGCACGTCGCACTGGCGACACTGGTTTGCGCATTGAGATCAATGGCCAAATCATCCATTCTCAAATAGCACGCAAGAAAAAAGGCCTGTACCGTTTTGAACTACCGGCGGATCTAAGAGGCGATCTCCGCATTCTGTCCAACGCGGCGGTTGTGCGTGAAACGTCGCTGATCGATCGCACTGACACGCGCGTCATTGGCGTGGGGTTAGCTGGCGTTGCGCTCATCACCAACGACCAGCGCTACGAAATTGATCTGAGTGACTCAACGCTTGGCGGGTTGAATGAAGCGCAAGAGATGGACGGTGTACCGATGCGCTGGACAACCAGCGAGTCAATTATTCCTACAGGCCTGATGCCTACATTACGCGGTCCGATGGTACTGGAGCTGAATGTATTGCGCACCCATATGTACTGGACTTCCGCAGAACAGCAAAAAACACGAAAAGCAGCATAGAGCTCGTGCTGTGTAATTTGCAAATAAAGGCCGCACTTGGTGCGGCTTTTTTATTGCAAGGTTGAACTCAATCGTTGAACTCTTTGAGCCTTATGCGTATGGGATAATCCAACCTTGACGCTAACTGTTAACTCCAACTGAGGGCTGAGCATTGGAACGACACGCGCCGACATTGACGGACAGGATGCTCAGGATCTTATCGGAATAGTGATGGAGGGGGATCAGGCGATCCGGCAGCAGAATGAGTTTCAAGACTGGGCAAAGATTATGACGGAATAGAATTTAAAATAGATAGAGTACCCAGTTGGGCACTCCATTGGCCGAGGCTTAAGAGCTTAGGCAACTCGACGAATATTAATTTTTTCGGCGCAGTCCCAATACATATGCGTGCGCAGTACGTCCAGCTCTAAAACGGAAGAAGTAAATGACGTAGGGATCAAACTGGCGGGAATGACCGCCTTTCCATTCGTCCAGCGCATTGGAACACCATCCATTTCCTGCACCTTGTTAAATCCAGTCAGCGATGCATCATTCAGATCGATTTCACTATGCTGGCCTTCAATTACGAGCGCTAAGCGTGACAGGCCCACTCCTAAAGTACGTGTGTCTGTGCGGTCGATCAGAGATGTTTCACGCACAACCGCGGCGTTGGAAAGAATGCTGATCTCACCTGATAGGCCAGCCGGCAGCTCAAAGCGATAAATGCCTTTTCGCCTGCAACGTGTTTGTGGCTTAATCACCTGGCCGTTGATTTCAACGCGCAAATCAGAATCGGCAGTGCGAACTGCGCCGGTCAGTATCTCCGCCCGCTTGAATAAATCGCGGCGTATCGGCTCGATAATATCGGGCGTGATCTTTTGTACATACTCTGGCAGAAATACGCGATCATGCGCTGGCCCGAAATCAGGATAAGCGGTGACGGTTCTGGCGTTCTGGAATGAGTTGCGATTGCTGCCCACCTCCAGATAGCTTTCGGCAGCAGCGCCTTCAGCCAGCAGCATATCGAATTTCTCCAATTCGACGTGATAGTACTCAAACTCCTGAATATTGAAGTCCTGGATTATGGTGATGCCATTGACCAAAGACAGCGCCGGCACCAGGGCGCCATCGAAACTGAAGCGGTGGCCAGGAGAGACGGCCAGATCGCGGTGGGGGATATTTTCAGCGAAGGCACCTTTACAAATACGTATAGGAGAAGCACGTAAAAGATGAGAATCTGGAATACGGTTTCTGTTCAGTTTGCGAAAACCAAGCCATTTCACGATGTTAATTCCGCCTGAGGCGGTCAGCACTTTATCGCCTGCTTTTAAGGTTTCGACTTTGACTTCCCCGTCGGGTGTAGCGATGTGTGTGCCTTTTAAGTAGCATGTAAACACCAGTGTATCGCCCTCCAATTCCATTGGGTCATAAATCCATGGGGCGCTGAAATTGCCAACGATTTCACCTTCACTGTTTTTGAAAGTAAGTACACTATCAACATAACTATAACTGTCAGCGCCGCTAACCTGTATTTCTGAACCCGGACTAATGACCGTTAATCGAATCAATGGGTCGGACTGATCAATATTGGTTCCTGTTGAGTCATATATAAGCTTGCCACCTCCAAAAACCCGAATATCAAAAGGGACTTGTCCACTGGATAGAAACTCCGGTGTAAATTCAAGTGTGGAACCATTTTCAACAAAAACGGTGGGCCGGGCTGCGCTAGTATCACCTTCCCATGCAGTAAACTCAACAAGTTTGACATTGGCCCCATCTTCTAACCGTATACCGGTGGTATAGCGAGAGCCCTCCTCACCCAGGACTGCCAAATTGAGCGCGTCAGGGGAGTCGGATGAATTTTTGATTATTAATGTGCCGAGATCGCTATTGTTCACAATTTGCACATTAAGTGTGCCGTCTTCACCGTAGTCAGCCTGATCGACCGTCAAAGTCTCTACGTCATAATCAATAAGAATATCTGCCATATTTTCACCTATCCCGTTAATGATTAATTTTTGTCTTGGATGGGTGAGCCTGCATATTCACCCTTACCGTTTGTAAATAATTGAAATATTTAACAGACCGATTATTAGCATATATGGTCTGAAAATCAACGGATATTTATGTTTGCTCCCTTCGGGCAGTGAAATAATTCTTAAATAAAACAACTATTTATGAAATGTGATAGTAAATTGTCACACGGATTACGATTTTTAGACAATCTATCGGCCGCACAAATTCCCCTCCTTGCGTACGGCCTGCCCTGCTTTCCTCGCGCCCTTGCTGGCAACATTGGCCACCTGATTTGATCGGACCACTGCTGTACTTGCTGTCTGCGCTACCGCATCCACCCGATCAACCAGCGCCTAATCCTGACGCCGATTGGCCGCTTTCTCTACGACAAGGGTGTCGTATTTGCCTCGCCATTCATCGAATGTTCGTTAGGCATCGTCCAATTTGTGATTAAGGTGGTGATCTGTTCCTGCTGACGTTTGATCACATCAGCGAGGTTGTGGTTTAGAATTTCCTGAGTTTCGATGGCGCGCGAACATCACCGCGCATGTTGGCGGCTTTCCAGCGCCGCTGCGCTTATATTGGCGGCAACTGGCCTGCACCTGCGAGGCAGGAGCACGAATCGGTCGGATGAACGCCAGGAGCAGGAAACAGCCATCAATAAGCAACAGACCGAAGCGCAGGAAACCGTCAGAGAGATCAACGATGAAGTAGGTAAACTGGATGCTGCTTTGCGCGAGTGCACTTCTAAGTTGGTGAGGAACAAGTAGACAAGCGGTAGGAATACCGCCAAATCGCAGAAACAATCCGATGGGGCAACAATCAGGAACGTGACTCCACGCCCACCCCAATTGTGGGGCAAATTGTCCGGGAGAATGAGAAATATGAAAAATTTTGCATGAAATAAGCAAATATTTAAGTTCATGCCGAGTATCAACGAAAGCCTTGATTCATAGCTCCCAGTCGTTAATAATGCGTCGATATAGTACTTACAATTATTAACGTAACCACCGGGGGCAGAAATGGCGATAATCGAGCTTGGGGGCAACTCCCCTACAGAA
>JBOIGK010000439.1:0-4480 GCA_050742695.1 Advenella sp.
TTGCACAAAGGCAAGCCGCTCCTGGTCTGTGCAGCGCTTTGCAGACATTCGGCAGACCAGGCGCTCTACTTCCCGGCGCGCCTCGAGCAGTTTCAACTGCTTGCGAATATTGATCTCGGGTATAAACAAGCCGCGCTGAGGCAAAACGATAATCAGGTGCTCGCGCGCCAGTCGCTGCACCGCTTCCCGTACCGGCGTGCGACCAATTTCGGTCAACTCGCACAATTGCTGTTCCGAAACGGAACAGCCCGGCTCCAGGACCAGCATGGTAATGGCTTGCTCAAGCTTTTGATAGGCAATATCGGTCAGTTTGACTTTGGGTTGAAGCGAAACAGGTTCCGAAACAAGGTCTTGATTATTCTGTAGATTCGATGCGTTATTTGAGGCCATGGTGTCACGAAAAGGTTGACCGGAAAAATTTGATTTTCTTCCGGCTATTGTGAAAAATCACACACGTGAGTATTATACAACTAATATATTTGTTGCTCACAACATTTCAATCGACTTGCTTTTTCTGTTCATACATCAATCACAATACTATGGATACATTGATTCACGGCGCGGGTCCCATCAAAATCATTGCCATACACGGCATACAGGGGACCAACCGCGTCTGGCTGCCGCTGGCAACCCAACTGGCTGACCATTGCACATTCATTTTGCCGAATCTGCCGGGACGAGGCGCTCGGAAAGACTGTTCTGAACAGGACATGACGCTTGAGTCGTTTGCATATGTGATTGAAGACACGGTACACAAGTATATCAATGATGACCAGTCTTATTGCCTTGCCGGCTGGAGCATGGGCGTGAGCGTTGCCCTGGCCTTTGCCGGCCGTACGCAGGCAAAACGGCCAGACAAACTGATGTTGCTCTCTGGCGTGTCGGATATCAGCCAAGTCTCCTGGTTTACACAAACAACACAAGCAAGCTTACTTGACGAGATCCGCGAACGCGAACAACGCCTGAAACTGCAGGACGCGGCCGAGCACCATGCAGTTATGTGGACCTGGCAATCCATTGCCGGGCGCTCACTGCGCGAACAATGCAAGTTGGTGGACGTTCCCTGCCTGATTATGAGCGGCACACGGGATGAAGATTCGCCCTTGCCGCTGGTGGCCCAGTTGCGCGACCTGCTTGCGAACCCCACTTTTCTCACGATAGAAAATGCGGGGCATTCCATTCTGACTGAGAACACCGCTACCGTCTCAGCCGGATTTACCGACTTTCTCAATCTGGAGTAATGCATGAGTTTTGACGACCATCTGTTTTTCTGCGCGCCCTCTCGCCTGATCATCAGGGAAGGAGCCCGACATGACCTGCCTGCCCTGCTGGCCAAACTGGGCTATCGCAACGGCATACTCGTTACCGATCGCTATTTCGCAGAACAAACGCCATGGGTCAACGAATATGTGCAAGCCGCCAGCAAATGTGGCATCAGCACTTACGTCTATAGCGACGGCGAACCGGATCCCTCTACAACACTGTGTGACCAGGCGACGCAGCAGATTCTGACCCAGACACACGGGCAGGCGCCCGATCATGTCATCGCGCTGGGTGGCGGCAGCAATATGGATCTGGCCAAAGCGCTGACACTGACGTTACGCAGTCAAAAACCGGTAACACACTACAAGGACGGCATTGGCAACGATGAACCGCTGCCTTTTATCGCCATGCCGACGACCTCGGGCACGGCCTCGGAAGTCACTCCAGGCGCCATTCTGATAGACCCCGACAACGCGACAAAGATTGCCTTGATGGACAATCGCTTACGACCATTTATTGCACTTGTCGATCCACAGTTTACCTATACCTGTCCGCCTCGCGTGACCGCCGACTCGGGCATCGATGCACTGATCCACGCCATGGAATCGTATGTCACCATGGACTCGAACCAGTTTGAGCGCAACAACAATCCGGATCCAGGCTACAGCGGACGCACGCACCTGAGCAAGATGTTCGCTCGCGAGTCCATGATACTTTGCGCCCGGCACCTGAGACAGGCTTACCTGAATGGAGCCGACACGCAGGCACGCATCGGCATGAGTTATGCCAGCGTGTTTGCAGGCCTCTCTTATGGCAGCGCAGGATTGAACGCGGTGCATGGCATCGCGTACAGCATTGCCGGACTGACCCATGAAACGCACGGCCGCACCAACGCAGTCATCCTTCCCTACGTTATATACGAGTTGCGCGACAAACGCATGCAGGAACTCAAAGAAATCGCCGCCATTTTTGGCATAACCGGACGGGAGCAAGAGCAGGAACACGACACGGTTTTACAATTGGCGCAAACACTTCAGACACTGGTCAGCGAGCTGGGCATTCCCAATAACCTGAAAGATTTTGGTATCAAAGAGGCCGATCTGCCACGTCTGTATGCAGATGCAATGAGCGTAACCCGCTTGCGCAACGCTTTCCCTGTTCCGGATACTTCTGCATCTTACCTGCGCATTATTGCCAATGCCTGGGCTGGCGACTTTTCCGACACGCCAGTCCCTGTTTTGCAGCAAGTGCAGGACAGCCAGGTGGCTTACGCCTCCGAATAACGTGCACACGCACCCGCCAGGGTGCTGCTGCGCTGCGCCGCATTGCTCTTTGCAAAAATCACCATACAGACAGAGGCACATCGCATATCGGCCGGCCCGGGCAGGCCCAACGCAGCTGATCGCACCTGATCGCACCGATTGAGCCGCCGCCGCAGTCGGGCCGGCCGGCGCGGACCGCCGACGCCTTGCAGATGCGCATGAACATCGCCATTGCGACTGTAATTGACACTTTTTATTTTTTGAGACGAGCCCGCGTGGACCGGATTGTGCATTCAATGCCGGATCCAGCGCCGACACGCCTTTGTCCTGGGTCGTGCCGCAATGATCAATGCCTATCGTGATATCACAGTCATGATATATTTCTATTGCATTTAACTAATATATCAGTTAAATTCAAGAAAAATATATCCACAAGGAGACAGGCAATGGCATCAATACCTATTACGCCATCGGATATTTCAGGCCGTATGGAACGGCTTCCGATGACAAGCTATCAAACCAAACTATTCTGTATTATTGCGACCGCATGGTTCTTTGATTCGATGGACCTGGGCGTCATGACTTTTATCCTGGGCTCCATCAAAGCCGAATTCGGTCTGAGTATTGCCCAGACCGGGATTGTGGCCAGCGCCAGTTTTCTTGGCATGCTGATCGGCGCCGCTGTCGCCGGCGTATTGGCCGACCGGTTTGGCCGCAAGCCCGTCTTCCAGGTCAGTATGGTGTTCTGGGGCATCGGCAGTCTGTTCTGTGGACTGTCGACCGACGTCAATATGCTGATTGCCAGTCGCATCGTGCTGGGCTTCGGTATGGGTATGGAGTTTCCTGTCGGTCTGTCGATCGTATCGGAAATTGTTCCCTCCAACCGTCGTGGCAGATACCTGGCGATCCTGGAAGGCTTCTGGCCTATCGGCTTCATCTGTTCTGGTGTGCTGAGCTATCTGCTGCTGGAGCCTCTCGGCTGGCGCGGTATTTTCTTTGTGCTTGCAGTCCCTGCCGTGTTCGTTTTCTATATCCGTCGCCACGTCCCGGAATCGCCACGCTGGCTGTCTGACTCAGGGCAAAGTGAAAAAGCCGACAGCGTCATGACCACCATGGAAAATCATGTACGCAAAACGCTTAACAATAAGGAGTTGCCTCCCATTGTCTCGCTGCCGGCCGCTGCCGCGCAGTCCAATTCAGGCAGTAGCTTCTCTGAGTTGTGGAAGGGCGAATACGGACGCCGCACCCTGATGCTGTGGATACTGTGGTTCTTTGCACTGATGGGCTATTACGGGCTGACCAGCTGGCTTGGCGCATTACTGCAGCAGGCCGGCTACGAAGTAACCAAATCCGTGCAGTACACCGTCACTATTTCACTGGCAGGCATTCCCGGCTTTATGTTCGCGTCCTGGATCATTGAGAAAATCGGCCGCAAGCCCACGTGTGTTCTATTGCTGCTGGGCAGCGCCGTTTCGGTATACATCTACGGGCACGTGGCAAGCGTCAAGGGTGAACTTCACTACCTGATGATGTCCGGCATGTTCATGCAATTCTGTCTTTTTGGCATGTGGTCCATTCTGTACGCCTACACCCCTGAGTTGTATCCGACCCGCATCCGTGCCACCGGCGCCGGCTTCGCCTCATCCATCGGTCGGCTGGGCTCGTTCGTGGGCCCCTTTGCCGTGGGCTTTCTTCTGCCGGTCACCGGACAGACTGGTGTGTTTACGCTGGGCGCCGCCTCATTCGTCATCGCAGCTGCAGTTGTCGTCCTGCTGGGTGTGGAGACTCGTGGCCGGGCCCTTGAAGACATATCCGGATAAACCCCGGGCATTGAATGGCAATTGAGATTTTATTTCAGGAGTAATGATTATGATGACCGAAAGGCAACGAAAATTTCGCGAACAATATAAAAGCGATATCAGCCCCTTGTATAACGGCCTGGTGCACATCGGCGT
>JBOIGK010000440.1:0-6611 GCA_050742695.1 Advenella sp.
GCTGCCACCGGTGTGAGCGCCAAGATGATTCGCTATTATGAAAAAGTCGGCTTGATTCATGCAGTCAACCGCAGCGATGGGGGTTACAGGCAATACACGGCCCAGGACCAGCGCAAGCTCGCCTTCATTCGGCGGGCCCGTGAACTGGGGTTTTCACTTGAACGCATCAAAACCCTGATTGGCCTGTGGGAGGACACCTCGCGACACAGCGCCGATGTACGGCAACTGGCGCGCCAGTATATTGACGAGCTGGATGAAGACATTGCCAAATTGCATTCCATACGCGATGAGCTGGCCTATCTGGCGGACCATTGCCACGGTGACAACCGGCCTGATTGCCCCATTATTGAAAGGCTGGCGCAGGGGAGCTGACCTTAATGTATTCCTCGCGCTGGCCAGGTGTGCTACAGTAAATCTGCAGGTGCATCTGCACTTGATCTCTGGCTGTTGCGCGATATCAGACCACATTAGCGAGTGGTGATAGCAAGCCATGGTGCCAGGCCGTAATACAGGGCACGATACCAGACGGTAATGCCAAGCCGTACTAACAAGCCGTAATGCCTGGCGGTAATACCTGGCCGTAGTATCAGGCCGCGACAGCAGTGACAAGCAGGCTGTGTATTGTGATCCACTTGCTTATGGAGGCTCACATGGTCACCACGACATTCACTACGACGGACAATCAGGTTCCGGATCTCGAAGACTATAATCTATTCAATTGTGATTCGGCGCTGGGCGAGGCGCTGGATGCTTTCTCTGCTGCAGACGCGCAACAAGCATGCCAGAGCTATGGCGAGCGGCTGGGCTCAAAGCACGTTTTGCAACTGGCGCAGCGTGCCAATATAAACGAACCTCAGCCGGCCATCTATACCCGCACGGGCGAGCGACAGGATGTGGTTACGTTCGATCCCGCCTGGCATTCGCTGCTGACGATGCTGTTCGATATGGGCGTGCATTCTGCCGCCTGGCAGGATGGCCAGCATGTGCGCCGTGCGGCACTTTTTTATTTGCATGCGCAAACCGAAGCCGGCAGCCTGTGTCCGATCACCATGACTTTTGCCGCGGTTGCGGCGTTGCAGGATCAACCCTTGTTCGACCAACTGGCGCCGCTGCTGTACAGTCGTGATTATGACGGGGCCAATGCCCCTGTTTCCCAAAAGCGCAGCATGATGATCGGCATGGGCATGACCGAGAGGCAGGGCGGATCTGATGTGCGCAGCAATACCACGCGTGCCGTGGCCATCGGTCACTCAGAGCCGGTTTATGAACTGCATGGGCACAAATGGTTTTTTTCCTCTCCAATGTCGGATGCGCATCTGGTGCTGGCCTATGAACAGGAGCAACTGAGCTGCTTTTATCTACCGCGCTGGCGACCGGATGGCAGCATGAATACGGTGCATATCCAGAGGCTGAAGAACAAGCTGGGGAACCGTTCCAATGCGAGCGCGGAAGTGAGGTTTGATGGCGCCTGGGCGTTACGGGTCGGCGAGCAGGGGGCGGGCATTCCCACCATCTTGCGCATGGTCAATCAGACGCGGCTCGATTGCGTGCTTGGCAGTGCCGGATTATTGCGCCAGGGGCTGGTGCAGGCCATGCATCACACTCGCTATCGCATGGCATTTGGCAAACGGCTGGCAGATCAGCCACTGATGCAGTCTGTGCTGTGCGATCTGGCCATTGAGAGCGAAGCTGCGCTGTGGCTCGGCATGGCGTTGGCCCATGCGGTGACACAACAGAATGACCCTGTACAGAAAGCATTTTTGCGCATCGTAGCACCCGCAGCCAAGTTCTGGGTCTGCAAGCGCAGTATCGCGGCCATTGCCGAATGCATGGAGGTATGGGGCGGCAATGGCTACATCGAAGATGCGCCGCTGGCGCGGCTGCTGCGTGAAGCCCCCGTCAATTCCATCTGGGAGGGTTCTGGCAATGTGATGTGCCTTGATGTTTTGCGGGCGCTTTCACGGGATCCTGAAGGGGCGGCGCTGTTGCTGGAACACCTTGCCGACGATTGCCGTGCCGACCCGGTGCTGTCACAGGCCATGGCACAATTGAAACCATGGCTGTCGGCATCGGGGGACGTGCTGCAATCGAGGGCACGCGAGATCACGCAACGCCTTGTGCTGCTGGTGCAGGCCACACTGCTTTATCGGCATGCACCGGCATGGCTGGCAGAGGCATTTGTACGTGCACGTTTCGAAGAAAGTGCCGGTGTGTTCGGTGCTTCCATCTATACGGATACGGCCGCGATACTGGAGCGGGCCTATCGTCCGGCATAAGCGGGGCCGCTATGGCTGCCGCCGCGAAACAGTTAGTGCAGCTTGACTTTGGGTGTGCTGCGTTTTAGCAACAGGCGACCCAGCGCGACTGCGCCGGTACGGGCAATACCAAGAATCGCCATGTGATGCATCAAATGCAGGCTCATGTACATCAGGCGTGCCAGCAGACCCTCGACAAAAAGGCTTTTGCCGGTCAGCACGCCCATCAGGCTACCCACACCCTTGTTGTGGCCCAGGGAGATCAGCGACCCGTAATCCTTGAACACAAATGGCTTGCCGCTACTTGTCGTGCCGTTGATGCGGGCCGACAGTTCGCCGATCAGATAATCTGCCTGCTGGTGGGCCACTTGCGCCCGGGCAGGCAGATAGCGACCCTGCTCCCATTCGACCTGGGCGCAGTCGCCCATGGCATAGATCGCCGGGTCGCTGGTGCGCAAGGTTTTGTCGGCAATAACCTGGTTGATTTTATTGGTTTGCAGGCCCAGTTCCGTCAGAAAGGCTGGCGCCTTGATGCCTGCTGCCCATACCGTCAGGTCGGCCGGATATCGGTTGTCGTTGGAGTCGGTCAGGCTTTTTTCCTGCACGGCTGCCACCAGCACCGATGTCATGACGGTGATGCCGCGTTCCTTGAGCAGTTTTGTGGCTGCTGCCGATGTTTTTTCGGGAAGGGCCGCAAGTATGCGAGGGCTGCCTTCGAGCAGCGTGATGTGAATATCTTTTTCGGGATTTAGTTCGTTGATGCCATAGAACCCCAAATTTTTTCCTGCCTCCAGCAATTCTGCTGCCAGCTCGACACCGGTTGCGCCACCGCCGACAATGGCAATATTCAGAGAGTGCCCAGGGTCGGCTTTTTTACGCTGATCGGCGGCAACCAGCTCGCGCAGAAATTTCAGGCGAAATTTTTCGGCCTGTTCGGTGGAATCCAGCGCGGTGGCGTATTCTTCGGCCCCCGACGTATTAAAGAAATTGGAGCGGCTGCCGACGGCGAGCACAAGGGTGTCATAAGACAGGTCTCTGGCTGCAAATACTTCTTCACCTTCGTTGTATACCGGTTTGACATGAATGCTACGGGCCTGCCGGTTGATGCCGTCCATTTCGCCCGGCACGAACGTGAATCCGTGGTCCTTGGCCAGCATGGCATAAGACAGTCCTTCACGGTGAATATCCAGCGTACCGGACGCCACTTCATGCAGCGACGGCTTCCATATATGGAACACGCCTGCATCTACCAGAAAAATGTGTCGAGGACCGAACTTGCGTCCAAGTTTGGCAGCCAGTTCCAGGCCGCCCGCGCCACCGCCGACTATGATGATCCTGTGTTCCGGTATTTGCATCGTAATTTCCTGATGTTTCAGTTGAAATAGAACGAACTTTGTTTCATTCTAGTAGAAAAACGCCAGGACAGGCAGATAAAAGCCGGCCTTTGCACGTGAAGGCCGGCCCGGCTACACTTGTATCGGACCAGTTATTTGGCCTGCAACAGTTCGGAGGTTTTCAACAGGATGAGCTCATTGTCATCCTGCTTGTTGGGCTCGCGGCTGGACGAAAATGGGAAGTTGTTATCGTTGCCCACAACGATGTGTTCGCCGTCAACAATATCGACATTCTCGATGGTGAAGAACGGAAACTGCAGCACCCCGTTAGTCAGGGGCTTGCGTGCCACTTTGGATGGATCGGCAATGTTCAGCAGATCAATGTACGCCACTTTGCGTACCGGCTTGCCTGCATTCTCGGGGCCGAACTGAACTTTGTAAACCCGTTTGAATTTGGGCAGATCGGCAAAGCAGGCCTGCGGATCTTCGCCTTGCTTGCAAGCCTTGTCCGGTGTGCCTTCGCCATTGTCCCGTTCGATGATCAGGCCCGTTGTGGCGTCGATCATATTGAAGTCGCCAATGGCGTGATGCGGCGCCTCCAAAGGATATAACCAGGAGCGGCCGGTCCATTTTTCAGCAGCAACATCAAACTCCAGTACGCGCAGCACGGTCTTGCCGTCGGCCGATTCCCAGGCTTTCTGGCCTTCATCCCAGACCGGACCTTCCAGCAAGGGATACAGATATTTGCCATCGGACGAAGCAGCCATCCCCTCGAATCCCTTGGAGCGTTTCAGATTGACGCCTTGATAATTTTCCCCGGGCGCGCCAGGCGTGGCAACCAGATAATTGTCGGGAGATTGAATTTTACGACCGTCAACTTCTGTTTCGAAGACAGCCTGAACCTTGCCGTCAAGATCGGCCTTGATGAGAAACGGGCCGAATTCCTCGCCCATCCACAACGTATTGTCGATAATCTGAAAGCTTTCCGTATCAAAGTCGGAACCGGTCAAATAGCGTTGCGGCGTACCTTCGTGCACAATACGAAAGGGTACTTTCTTGTCGGGGTCGCTCAGAAATACGGATTTGAGGTGCTTGAATTGGCCAGACTTCCAATCGATGGTGTATTGATTCAGATACAGCATGGAGTCCGGAGAGTTCGCTTTGTTGCCGGAGCCGTTATCGGTCAGGATCCAGACACTGCCATCTTTCATTACCTGAATGCCGGAGTGGCCCTGCAGGGGCTGGCCGGAGATCGGCAGGCTGATGCCGGTCGCGCGACCGTTTTATTTGCCCATGACGGACGCTGGCTTGTCAACGCGTTTGCGCGTGGTGTATTTGCCAGCCGATTTGAGATCGTCCGGGGCATTATCCGGCGCTGCAATGGTGCTGTTGGCCGGCAATATGGCGTGCCCTTCGAGAACGGCAGGCACTTCGGTCTGCGCCTGCGCGATGCTGCTGGCTGCGGCCAGACCGAGCGCCAGTGCCAGCGCCGAAAAACGATATCGGAATGTCATGGAGTGCTTCCTGCTTGAAGTTGGAAAGCCGCAAGAATATAGGACCAGTATGACAGTTGTGTGTAAGTTCAACTGGGGGGATATAGGTCGCCGCCCGTCATGGAGCTCCGGTAATCTCTGTCCATAACTGAGTCGCTCTCCCGCAATACAATCTGGAGGCGAACCCGAGAGGCGTTTGCTATCCAGACACACGCCTTGCCGCCGATCATCTCGCCCACCATCCAGACTGGTTTTTCACCTGCGCAAAGATGTTCCAGGCGTGGTCAAATTTGGTCTGGTGGCCATTGGGCAGTCTTCGGTCGGTGTGAGTTCGTGAATGCCAGAGTTTCGCGCATTGTCGTTGCGATAAATTTAAATAGCAGATGTCATTTTGTTACTATGTGATTGATTGCCTGCATCCGATTTCCAGCTATTAGGGTAAAAATGAATACGAATGATGTCGCTCAACAGTCTTTATGGCAGGCCTGGATACTGCAGGCCCGTAATAACCCGCGTGTCACAACAGGTCTGCTGCTTGCCGGAGCATGCCTGCTGGTGTTACTGCTGGCCGGCACCTATCGGGCCCTGACCTCGGTTGATGATACCGCCTTTGAATATGCGCTGATCGGCGGTTTTGCCGGATTCGGTGCTACCGCGCTGGGTGCGCTGGCGGCATTCGGTTTGCGCAGCATCCCGGTTCGTACCCAGGATACGATGCTGGGGTTTGCTGCTGGCATGATGCTCGCGGCCAGTTCATTTTCCCTTTTGTTGCCTGGACTGGAGGCGGCCCAGGAGATCACGGGCAGTGCGCTACTGGGTTCTGCTGTGGTTGTGCTGGGGCTGGCCTTTGGCGTGCTGCTGATGCTGGGACTGGATTATTTCACGCCGCATATGCATCAGGAGCTGGGCACGCAGGGGCCCGAGTACAAACGTCTTAACGGCGTTTGGCTCTTCGTGCTGGCCATTGTTTTGCACAACTTACCCGAGGGCATGGCCATCGGGGTCAGTTTTTCCAAATCCGATATGACGGTTGGGTTGCCCCTGACAACGGCGATTGCCATTCAGGACATTCCGGAAGGCCTGGCCGTGGCGCTTGCCCTGCGGGCTATCGGGATGCCAGTAGGACGGGCAGTGTTGCTTGCCGCCGCTTCCGGCGTGATGGAACCGCTCGGTGCCATTGTGGGGGTGGGAATGTCCAGCGGTATGGCCGTGGCCTATCCCATGAGTCTTGGGCTGGCAGCCGGTGCAATGATATTTGTAGTATCCCATGAGGTCATACCGGAAACGCATCGCAATGGCCACCAGACTTTTGCCACCATCGGGCTGATGGCGGGGTTTGCAGTCATGATGTTTTTGGATACCGCGTTGGGCTGATCAGCCTTCGGTATCCACTGATCACAATTACGGTTTGATGACGTGCCAGACGTCCTTGACGCCATCGCCGGTCATGTCGCCCGGTTTGCTGTCTTTCTTGAACAGGTATAGCGGCTGTCCCTTGTATGCCCATTGTGACTGGTCGCCATCACGTT
>JBOIGK010000441.1:0-5679 GCA_050742695.1 Advenella sp.
GTCTGTGCGTTATATCGCCCAGGCGACGCCAGGCGGCTCTCAAGGTGCTGTACGTCCGGCTACGGCGACAGTGCGCGCTCCCGTGCTGGCCCAACAGGCTGCGCCGGCCGTTCGCGCTGCGGCTTACCGTCCCCGTGCGGCAACGACAGTGCGCGCCGCCCCAGAGCATTTTGTCACACAGGGCGAAACCCTGTACTCGCTGGCTAAACGCTACGGCACAACGGTCGACGATCTGAAGGCGCTCAATAATATTGGCACCGAAGGACTCAAGGCGGGTTTGCGTCTGCGTCTGCCAGGAACGGCAATTCGCGGTTAATTGCCGTAGGCTGATGCCTAAATGTTCCGGAATCACTGCGCAATGCCTTTGCATTGCGCATTTTTTTTATAATGACCATCATTGAAAAACAATTAGGACAGCAAATGGGTTTTCTTGCCAATAAACGAATACTGGTCACGGGCGTCATTTCGAACCGTTCAATCGCCTACGGCATTGCCACTGCATGCAAAGCGCAGGGAGCCGAACTGGCTTTCACCTACGCTGGAGATCGTTTCAAGGACCGGGTGACTGAATTTGCCGCCGATTTTGGCAGCGCCATTGTAATCCCCTGTGATGTGGCCGAAGATGCGCAGATTGACGCTGCTTTTGAGCAACTGGCGCAACACTGGGATGGGCTCGATGGGCTGGTGCACTCGATCGGTTTTGCGCCTCGCGAAGCGATTGCCGGCAACTTTCTGGACGGGCTTTCCCGCGAGGGCTTCCGTATTGCCCATGATATTTCGGCGTACAGCTTTCCTGCCATGACCAAGGCCGCGTTGCCATTGCTCAAGGCGCGGCAGGGGTCCGTGCTGACATTGACCTATCTGGGTGCGGAGAAGGTGGTTCCCAATTACAACACCATGGGTCTGGCAAAGGCCTCGCTGGAAGCCAGCGTCCGCTATCTGGCCACCGCGCTGGGGGCAGACGGCCTGCGCGCTAACGGCATCTCCGCCGGCCCCATCAAAACACTGGCTGCCAGTGGCATTAAGGATTTTTCTTCCATCCTCAATTTCGTATCGGCTCACGCGCCGCTCAAACGCAATGTCACCATTGAAGATGTGGGCAATACGGCTGCGTTCCTGCTGTCGGACCTGGCTGCGGGTATCACGGGTGAAATTGTGCATGTGGACGCCGGGTTCTCTACCGTCGTACCAGGCATGTCTTAAGGATAGCAGGCAATGCGACATATTATTCTCGATACAGAGACAACCGGCTTTGACCCGGCAGAAGGCGACCGGATCGTCGAGCTCGGGTGCGTGGAACTGATTGATCGCCAGTTCACCGGGAATAATCTGCATATTTATTTCAATCCCGACAGGGATAGTTCGCCCGGCGCGCTCGAGGTGCACGGGTTGACTACCGAATTTCTGTCGCAGTTCAACCGGTTTGAAGATGAGGCAGCACGGATTTCCGAGTACCTGAAAGGGACCGAAATCTATATCCATAATGCCGCATTTGACGTCAAGTTCCTGAATGCGGAATTTGCACGGGTGGGCATGCCGTCTATCGACAAGACTGCCGCTGCGATCCACGATACGCTGGCCATGGCGCGTGAACAGTACCCGGGCAAGCGCAACAGTCTGGATATGCTGTGCGAGCGGCTGGGTATTTCCAACGCACATCGTACTTTACACGGCGCGTTACTGGATGCCGAGCTGCTGGCCGAGGTATGGTTGGCCATGACCCGAGGCCAGTTTGGCCTGGTCATGGAACATAGCGATCAGCCGCGCCAGCAGGAGGGTCAACCGGTGGTGGCGCAATTTGATGCGACCATCTTGCGGGTCGAAGTGGCCACGGAAGCTGAGCTGGCTGAGCATACTGCCTATTTGGATGGGCTGGACCAGGCTGCGGGGGGTCTCAGTTTGTGGCGCAAGCTAACCGAGCCTGCATCTGCTGCCTGATTCCCCGTCCTGGTAGCTCCCTTGCTGCACCTCGGATGCGGGGGCGTTACGTAGCTCCCCCGCAGCGCTGGCCAGGGTCATTGGTTGTGCGCTGCCGGTTACCACTCGTTTCCTGTCGCTCTTCTCTTCCTTCTCTGAGTGCCTGTTTTTTGCTCCTTGTGGTGCCAATAGCAGGCGGCGATAGCAGCTGCCGCCAATTTCACGGAAATTTAACGTCCACGGTCATATAGTCTGGTTTTCTGCGCTTTTATCATCGGGATGACCGTGTACACCAGACACCAAGATATGCGGCATTGTCCGCAACAGAGCCATGGCGATAGGCGGGCGTTGGCCGGCGGCATGCCTGCTGCCCAGCTTTCGAAAGCAAAAGTACGCAGGGCGGCAGATGCATCGGTCAGTTGCGTGATTCCTGCATTGAATGAGGCACGCAGTCTGCGCATCCTTTTGCCCATGCTTATCGTGTTGCTGCGTGATGCCTTTGCCTGCTGGGAAATTATCGTGGTGGACGATGGCAGCGCCGACGAGACGTCGGATTTCATGAGCGAGTTCTGCCAGCGCGACAGTCGGGTGCGCTATCTGCAGCTGTCACGCAATTTCGGCAAGGAGGCGGCGTTGAGCGCCGGGCTGGAGCTGGCCATGGGCCAGGTCGTTGTCACGCTGGATGCTGACCTTCAGCATCCGCCAGCGCTGATTGCCCGTATGGTTGCGCACTGGGAGCAGGGGGCAGATATGGTCTATGCGGTACGCGAGGCACGCGCCGACGAGCGGCTGCTCAAGCGCATTGGCACGCGATTATTCTATTTTCTGATGAAAGGCACTGGCAAGGTTCGGATCGAGCCCGATGCCTGCGATTTCCGCCTGATGGATAGCAAAGTGGTGCAGGCCTTGTGCCAGTTGCCCGAGCGCACGCGTTTTATGAAGGGCTTGTATGCCTGGGTTGGCTTTCGCACGCAAGCGGTCTATTACCAGCCGGATGAACGGCGTTTTGGCGCATCCCGCTTCAGTCTGTTTCGTCTTGTCGGTCATGGCCTGCAGGGATTGACGGCGTTTACCACATGGCCGTTGCGGATGGCCATGTTCAGCGGCATGCTGCTGGCCAGTCTGGGGCTCTTGTACGGCATGTATGTCATATTTGAGTATGTGATGATCGGCAATCCGGTGCGCGGTTATTCTACGCTGATCGTGGCCGAGAGTTTTTTTGCGGGCATCATCCTGATTTCGGTGGGCATGGTGGGCGAATATGTCGCGCATATCTACGAAGAAGTGAAACGCCGGCCGCTTTATATTGTGAGCGGGCAAATGGGGCAGGGGCTGGCCCAGGGTGCTCCACGCGTGTTTGGCACTCGTTTTCAGGCCGCCGAGACTGTGGCCAAGGCCGGGAAGCTGTCTGGCGGTTTATGACATTCGTATTGTCTGATAGGATGGGGTATCGGCAATTGCTCATCCGACATGATAAGCCGTGACAGGAAGCCATATGGCACGCAAGAAAAAACAGATCATACTCTGCGCTGATGATTTCGGTTTGAACGAGAACGTCAATCGCGCGGTATTGCAGCTGGCGGCAGAACAACGGATCAGCGCTACCAGTTGCCTGACCCAGGCTGGCGCGTGGGCTGTTGGCGCGCAACGGCTGCGTGGCCTGGATATCGACATCGGGTTGCATATAAATTTTACCGAGAAGCTGGGGCCGGACGATGATTTTCGTCGGCCCCTACCGCAGCTGATTGTGAACGCATGGTTGCGCCAGCTGGATTCCGCTGTCCTGGTGCGCTCAATTGAGCGCCAATGCGATCTTTTTGAGCAGCATATGAAACGCACGCCGGATTTTTTCGATGGTCATCAGCATGTGCATCAATTTCCACAGATTCGTGATGCTCTGATGGATGTGTTGATTCGGCGCTACGACTGTGATGATTTCTGGGTGCGCTCGACGGCGATGCGCAATGCTTCACCGGCCCGCGGCTTGCAATGGAAGGCGCGGCTGATCGCGCTGCTGGGCAGCAGTGCGTTGCGCCGACGCCTGCAACGGATCGATTTTCCCTATAACGACGATTTTGCCGGCGTATATGCACTGGCCGGCGGCAGCGCTCGTTTCGAGCGGCACATGAAGGCCTGGCTGGCCGGGGCGGCAGAGCGAATTGTCATCATGTGTCATCCGGCCGATGGCGTTGACCCGGCCGACGCCATTGGCGCCCAACGCGCAGCTGAATTTGCATTTCTCAAAAGCGATGCCTTTGCTCAGTTACTCGCCACGCATGCCAGTCGGCTGGTGCGCCATCCGACCTGAGCACAGCAGGGAAAATGGCAGACGGGCCGTGGCCTGCACCGAGAGCCAGCCCACGGATATGGCAAAGTGTTGCTGCGGGGTGTGCCACAGCCCCGACATGCCAGTGGCCGCTCAAATGGCCAAGCGCGACTTTACCGGACGCGGGTAACCCGCTATGCAGCAGCCAGTCGTGCGCTATACGGTAGGTGAGGGCGCGGTCGTGTTCGCGCTATCGGGTAGTGTCTGAGCGCCGCCCGAGAGGGCGCGCTGCATCAGTACGGTATCGACCCATTGACCGTGCTTGAAGCCGGTAGCGGGAAGGGTGCCGATCATTTCGAAGCCGGCCTTGCGATGCACGCCTATGGAGGCGGCATTGGCGCTGTTGCCGATTACGGCGATCATCTGGCGCCAGGGACCTGCCTCGCACAGCCGGATCAATTCGGCCAGCAAGCGGGACCCTGCACCCATGCGCCCCAGATCATGGCGCAGGTAGATGGCGTTTTCCACTGTATAGCGATAGGCTACGCGCGGACGAAAAGACGACGCATAGGCATAACCGATAATTTCGCCGTCCTTTTCCGCCACGATATAGGGATAACCCTGTGTGGTGATATGGACAAATCGTTCAAGCATCTGTTCACGATCGGGTACGACTTCTTCAAAGGTAGCGATGCCATGCAGCACGTGCCAGGCATAAATTTGCGCAATAGCTGTAATGTCCTGAGCCGTTGCAGGACGAACGCGGCAGAAATCGGTCATTTACTGTTTTAAATCAGGTCGTGGTGAAATTACTGATGCTATTTTATAGAGATTAGGGTAAATTTGTATCGGATGCTGCGTTAAACTGGCATAAAATAATTTCGGGCCACTGTCCGATCTGCCCCGCTGCTCCACGGTATTGCAACTGTGATAAGGCGACAGATGACAGTTCAGGCAATCTTCAATCACGGTGCCCCAGGCATCAAACTGTCGGAGCGGGTTCCTGTTCGCTGCCTATTTGGCTGCGTTGCTGCCCGACACTCTGTGAGGACATATGTCAACACCCATTACCCCGTTAAGTGACTCGCTGGCGGTGGCGCCCCAACTGGGCGCCGAAGACATGGCCGCTGTCAAGGCGGCGGGTTACCGTAGCGTCATTATCAATCGTCCCGATTATGAAGGCGGCGAATCGCAGCCCGCCTCGGCCGATGTCATCAAGGCTGGTGAGCAGGCCGGTCTGACAGTGGTTTACCAGCCTGTCGTCAGCGGCGCCATTACGCCCGAGGACGTCAAGGCTTTTCGTCAATACCTCGACACCTTACCCGCGCCAGTGCTGGCATACTGCCGCTCGGGTACGCGTTGCACGCATCTTTACAATGCGGCCAAACAGGAAACATCGCAGTCTTAAGGAGTCCCACCATGTTCAATAAAATTCTTCTTCCTATCGACGGTTCGGACATTTCTGCACGGGCAGCCAATTCAGGCATTTGCTTTGC
>JBOIGK010000442.1:0-2808 GCA_050742695.1 Advenella sp.
GGGCGATATGCACGTACGCCATGATCCAGTTATCATCACCCAGGCGCGTGGTGCCCACATCCTGTGTCGTGCCGGGGTTGATGGACACAAACTCGCGGAGGGTGTTGCAGTCGCCGATTTCCAGCGATGTTTGTTCGCCGGAATATTTTTTGTCCTGCGGGTTACCGCCGATTGAACAAAAACGGTAGAACACGTTGTTTTTGCCGATTTTCGTCAGGCCGTCGATGACGCAATGTTCACCAACAACGGTGCCCTCGCCGATCGTGACATTGCCGTGGATGACGGAATAGGCGCCCACCTTGACAGAGGGATGCAGCTTTGCGCCATCATGAATAATGGCGGTGGAATCAATAAGTTTGGTCATTGCTCGTCCAGATCACGAATCGCGCACATGATCGCAGCTTCAGCTACAACTGCCCCGTCTACGGTGGCACGTGCACTGTATTTACAGATGACTTTGCTGACTCGATCAGCAGTAACTTCCAGCTGAAGCTGGTCTCCCGGGATTACCGGCTTGCGAAAACGCGCACCATCTACACCTACCAGATAGTAGGCCTTGCGCGAGATATCCTGTCTGCAGGAACCATCTTCTTCGGCGAAAGAAAATATCGCCGCGGCCTGAGCCAGCGCTTCAATGATCAGCACGCCCGGCATGACAGGTCGACCAGGAAAGTGTCCGTTGAAAAACGGCTCATTAATGGTCACATTCTTGATGGCAATAATGCTTTTGCCAGGTACCATTTCCAGGACTCTGTCTACAAGCAGCATCGGATAGCGATGTGGAAGCCGCGCCATAATGCTTTGAATATCTACTTGCATGAATAATCCTGTAATTGAAATCTATGGTTATAGGGATGAGGGTATTTTAGACAATTTCGCCGGAAAATAGCGAACCTTCGGCAACGAGCGGGATATTATGCCTTTTCCAGGTCGCGCAGGCGACGGCGCAACTGGGCAAGCTGCAGCAGGACAGCAGCATTTTTCTGCCATACAGTATGCTCGGCCAGCGGAAATACGCCGGTATAGCGCCCGGGCTTGCGGATGTCGGACATGACACCGGTCGCGCCGGAAATGTGCACGTCATCACCTAGTGTAATGTGCCCCGAGAGCATGGCCGCACCGGCAATGGTGCAACGTTTGCCAATGGTCGTGGAACCAGCAATGCCCACGCAGCCGGCCATTGCTGTATGATCGCCGATCTGCACGTTGTGCCCGATCATAATCAGATTATCCAGCTTCACGTCGTTGCCGATGACAGTATCGTCCAGGGCGCCGCGGTCGATCGTGGTATTGGCGCCAATCTCAACGTCATTGCCAAGAACGACGCCGCCGAACTGGACAATTTTGGACCAGCCGCCCGGCTCGCCGGTTGCGTCCGGCGCAAAACCAAAACCATCGGCGCCCAATACAGCTCCGCTGTGGATAATGCAGCGCTCGCCCAGACGGACATCGGCATAAAACGTCACACGGGCGTGCAGCAGGCTATCTGCACCGATGTGGCACTGACGGCCAATGACGCAGCCGGGGCCAATGGTAACGCCATTGCCGATCTGCACGTTTTCCTCAATGACCACATGCGGACCAATGGCAACGTTATTGCCAATGCGGGCGCTTTCATGGATGACGGCCGTAGGGTGCACAGTGCGCGACAGCCTTGCCAGACGCTGCCTCTCAAACCATTGACTCAGCCGTGAATACAGCAGGTACGGGTCTTCGCAACATACCACCAGGAACGGCGTTTGCGCGGGAAGGTGCTCAAGCGCCCGGGCAGGCAGCATGACAGCCGCGGCCTTTGTGGTGCCCAGTTGTTCGAAAAACTTGGGATTGGAAAGAAAGCTGATGGATTGCGCAGTCGCATGCGTCAGGGATGCGATGCCAGTGATGACCGGCATCGCCCTGCCCTGTGGATTTTTTATTTCCCACTCCAGACCCTGTGTATCGGCTGCGCTAAGCAGGCGGTCCAGCGTTACCGCATGAACAGTCTCAGGATCCTGCGCCATGTTTATTTACCGTTGTCGAGAGCTTTGATAACAGTATCGGTAATATCAATACGTGGACTGACGGTTACCGCATCTTGCACAATCAGATCGTAATTCTGTTTTTCAGCGATGTTTTTGATCGCTGCATTTGCTTTCTCGACAATGCCGGAAAATGCTTCGTTACGGCGACGATTGAAGTCTTCCTGGAACTCGCGACGCTTGCGCTGCAGGTCTGTATCAAGATCAGACAATTCGCGCTGGGCCTTGGTCCGATCTGAATCGGACATGACGGGCGCATTCTTGTCGAAACTTTCGTATTTGGTGCGCAGCGTGGCAGCCAGCTTCTGAAGTTCAGTGTCGCGTTTTTTGAACTCACCTTCGATTTTAGTCTGGGCGTCTTTCGCGGGCGCTGAATCGCGCAGGATTTTTTCCGTATTGACGAAACCGATTTTGATATTGGAGACCGGAGCACCTTCAGTAGCGGCTGATGCTGAAGATGCATTCGCCGGTTTTTTGTCTGCAGCTTTGCCGGCAGTTTGTGCAAATGCAACAGAAGATGCAGAAACGCCGAGCACAGTAGCCACAAGCAACTGGTTAATTGTGCGTTTGTTGAACTTCGTATGTGCCAAGCTAAAACTCATATACATTAACCTTCAGAGAAAAAATTGATTATAGCGTTAAAAAGCAGGCGATGACGTCTGTCGCCCGCTTGGGGCGGTCGCAGACGTGTTACAACAGACTACTTACGGCAAAAGAATCAAAATGACGTACCAATCTGGAATTGGAATTTCTGCTTGTTATCACCAGGTTTGGGACTAATCGGATGGGC
>JBOIGK010000443.1:0-1888 GCA_050742695.1 Advenella sp.
GTTGTACAAACTGGGTACGCATCTGCATGTGTTGCCTGTGCCGTCGGCACAAGCCATTGGCGCAGACGATACCTATGACATCAATTTCATTCGTCATCAGTTGGGCGCGTCACTGGCGCCCTCATCGCTAGATGGCGCGCTGGCCAACAATGTGAACTATCTGCATCAGTGCGCGTTCAATATACGGGAAAAGCTGTCTTTGGATGTATGGTGGGTCGTCAATTACATGCCTGCCTATCTGGGCACCACGGAACTGGACCTGACCGTGGTGCAGCAGCGCATGCAGGAACTGTTTGCCAGTTGCTCGATCCTTTCCGGATTTACGCATGAACAGATGACGCGTGACGAGGGCTGGAGCTTTCTGCTGCTTGGCCGCCTGATCGAAAAGCTCGGGCGCATGAGCGATACGTTGGGATTTTTCTTCAAGCAAAGCGAGCATGACAAAACCATTATGCTCGAGTCTCTGCTGGAAATTGCCTACAGTATCGTGACCTATCGCGCCCGCTACCATCGCGAAGAAGAGATGCTGGCAGTGCTGTATCTGCTGGTGTTTGACCGCAGCAACCCTTATTCGCTGCGCTACCTGTGCCAGAGCCTGCTGGACAACAGCGCTGCATTCAATGTTCAGGAAGCGCAAAGCAGGCAAATCCTGCAAAAGGCGCTGGGCGATCTGGACGCGGTTGATCTGGCGCGGTTTGCCGTGGGAACGCCCGCTGCTGGGCAGATTTACCAGCAACTGGGCAGTGTATGCGCCGATATTTCTTATGCGCTGTCCATTTTCGCCAATAGCATCAGTCATCAGTATTTTCTTGTTACCGAGACCATCACGAGCGATACCGGTCTTGAGACGGCCAACAAGGAGTTCCTGTAATGGTGACTTATCACATCCAGCATGACACGGAATACGATTACTATTCGCCGGTGACCCAGTCACGGCAGATACTGCGTCTTTCTCCGCGCATTTTGCCCTGGCAGGGGCCGCAGGCCCACATCATCAATATCGATCCGTGTCCGGACAAGATCGATTTTCTGCTGGACTGCTTTGGCAATCCACTGCAGTATTTCACCCTGATGGGCGATCACAACAGGCTGGCGGTACGCGCGCATTCCGTGGTCAGCCTGACCCAGCGCCGGCTGCCCGACAGCGAAACCACGCCGCCCTGGGAAGAGGTCGTGAACCATTTGCGTTATATGTCGGGCAAGATCTATCTGCCTTATGATTTTGAAGCCACCCAGTTTCGCTTTGAATCGAATCACATCCGGCTGCTGCCGGCCATTGCCCAATGGGCACGCCAGGCCATTCGTCCGGGCATGCCGGTGCTGGCTGCGGTGGCGGCGCTGCAAGCGCGGATCTTCAACGAATTTGTTTTTGATCCGCAGGCCACCACCATCTCCACACCTGTGCTTGAAGTCTTCGAGAAGCGTCGTGGCGTATGCCAGGACTTTGCGCATTTCATGATTTCCTGCCTGCGCGCCATCGGCCTGGCGGCGCGCTATGTCAGCGGCTACCTGCTGACCCATCCGCCAGCCGGTCAGCCCAGGCTGATTGGCGCCGATGCTTCGCATGCCTGGGTGTCGGTCTATATTCCAGGCCATGGCTGGGTCGATTCGGATCCGACCAATAATGTGTTTCCCGACCAGGAGCACATCACCCTATGCTGGGGGCGCGACTTTTCCGATGTCTCACCAATTCGGGGCATGATGTACGGAAGCAGTGCACATAGCCTGAAAACCTCTGTTACTGTCATGCCGGAAAGCGAAATGCCGCGTTAAATTGCTTCTATTTCAGTTGTGATAATTTCAAATTTCCTGTTGGAATTATTTTTCTGTAAGGGTTTTCCATAGGAGTGGGTCGATTTTTGGACTATGTAACTATTTGATTTATAAC